>NZ_VLTE01000391.1:0-258 GCF_007558965.1 Bacillus sp. HY001
CTGGTGCCGACTAGAGGACTTGAACCCCCAACCTACTGATTACAAGTCAGTTGCTCTACCAATTGAGCTAAGTCGGCTAAATGGTGGAGGATGACGGGATCGAACCGCCGACCCCCTGCTTGTAAGGCAGGTGCTCTCCCAGCTGAGCTAATCCTCCGAATTGCCTGGCAACGTCCTACTCTCACAGGGACAAGGTCCCAACTACCATCGGCGCTAGAGAGCTTAACTTCCGTGTTCGGTATGGGAACGGGTGTGGCC
>NZ_VLTE01000392.1:0-270 GCF_007558965.1 Bacillus sp. HY001
TAAGATTGTACGTTGTTCTTTTTAGATTTGAAACGCGGGGCACTGTTTTGTTTTTTAAAAAAGCGTGTATAAGCATCCGCAAGGTTGCGAACAGACGACTGAATAGCAATACTATCCACTTCTTTTAGCCAAACAAACTCTTTCTTCATGGCAGAAAGTTTGGCAGAGCATATACCATATGTCAAACCTTTTCCTGTTTCTTTGTATGCATTATCCCATAGAGATAGGAAGTGATTGAATACAAAACGAGAACAACCAATCGTTTTATTG
>NZ_VLTE01000393.1:0-200 GCF_007558965.1 Bacillus sp. HY001
GGTAGGCTTTCTAACAATTCAATTGGAATTTCATGTATTTCAGTTGCGACATTTCCATTTATGACCGCTATTCGTTTCTCAATCATCCATTTAAAAAATTTCTCAAATTCTGTTATATATCCATATAAAGTAGCAGGGGAGAGCATTGCTTTCATTTCTATATATTCTACTACATACCAGGGCATATTTTTTTTGTGCTT
>NZ_VLTE01000394.1:0-290 GCF_007558965.1 Bacillus sp. HY001
TTTTATAACGTTTAAATTTATGTAATTCGGTTATGATGTTGAAGATACATAAGCAGGGAATTTCAAAAACATAGCGAATATTTCATGGTACAACTACATATTTTTTTGATTTAAAGTGGTTTCGTTTGACCTTTATTGACCATAATTGTATTATAAGACTAAGAAAGCTTTATAAGGAGGAAATAACAGATGAATTTAATTCCTACAGTAATTGAACAAACAAATCGTGGAGAACGCGCTTACGATATTTACTCTCGACTATTAAAAGACCGCATCATTATGCTTGGTAG
>NZ_VLTE01000046.1:0-3220 GCF_007558965.1 Bacillus sp. HY001
AATTTGGTCTAGCACGTTATACCAAATTTCATTTGGACGTGCTCTGCGAGGCTCTTTGGCTCCGCCAAGCCATGCTTTGCCTGGCAAAAAACAAACCTTGGGCTTTGCCCAAACCCACTGGGGAAACTCTTCCCCAGACCCCCTCAATCAAACTCCCCAACCCCTCAATCCTTGAGGGGCTCCCTCGCCGGTTAGCAGGAACAAACGATTGTTTGTTCAATGCCAAGAGGGTTTGGGTGTAGTACGGTTGGTCAAGTCAAATACTCCCTTCGCTTTGCTAGGTCCGTTTTGATTGACCAACACCCTTTTTTCCTATAACAGGTTTTTAGCTACTACACCAAGTACTCCTGTTAACAATCCGCTTATGATCAATCGTAAAATCCATGTAGTATTTGCACTAATTTTATCTAATTGTTTATTAATAGTTAAAACATCCTTTTCAGCTACTAATATTCTTACTTCTAAACTTTTCATATCATGTTGTATAGCTTTTAAATCTAGATTCATTTGATTAAAATCTTTTTCTAGTTCCTCCAATTTTGTCATATAACATACTTCTCCTTTTAAATTAATTTTAAATATATTATATGTATATGGTAATTAGAGAATAATGATATAAAAAGAGAACTCAAATCTATTATTAAGATTTAAGTTCTCTTTAAAGATAAGGGAATTATACGAAAGCGTAATATAGCATATGCTTATCCTTTTTAATATGCATCTAGCAAAAACACAGTTTCTATAAATGTGCTGTTCTAAGTTCATTCTCTCCTTGTTTTTGGGTGTGAGTGCTGGCTGGGGGTTTGGGGGCTAGCCCCCTGGATCTTAACGTAAATGAATATGGAATAAGCGGATTGTTTAGAACGATAGAGCAAGGCGGTTCGGCAGGTACAATTGCTAGTCCAAGTCGAACAATCTAAATCCTCGTTTTTGGTCTGTTCGGCTTGGCGACATGCTCACACCTGCCGAATTTCACTATGCAATAGCAAAAGAGTGGAGATTTTTTGAATGGTTTTCTCAAAAAATACTACTCGACTATTGCATAGTGAAAAGCCCTTTTAAATTTTATAAAATAATAGAATAGAAGGGAGAACATAGGTTGAACCGTTGATATGACTGGATTTCTAGGAAAATACTATAATTTGTGGGATTATAAGTTATAATTTGTGGGATTATAACCGTAATTTGTGGAGTTATATACCGTAATTTGTGGAGTTATAAATTAAATTTATTTTTTATATCATTTATAATTTGTGGGATTATAAATGTGAAATCCTATAAAAAATATTGCACTTTTAAAATACCCGATTTATAATTTAATTAAATTATAAATCGGGTAGGAGGTAGATTTGATGCAACCGGAAAGACCCTTGAAAAAAGTTTCTAAAGTTACAAAAAATAAAATAATAGATATAAATACTGGTGAAATTCAAGAAGAAGAAGAAATTATAAATGCTTATATCGACAAAGAACCAGACTACGTAAAAATATATTTAAAAGATATTGTAGCCTTAAATGATTTACCTAAAGGTTTAGATAGAGTTATTAACGTTTTATTAAAAGTAATGTCTTATGACAATATGATCATTCTAAATAGCTTTATAAAAAAACAAATGGCACAAGAACTAGGATATAAAACAGTACAAGTTCTTAATAACAACATCAACAAACTTGTAAATGCAGAAATTCTTTTTAGAAAAGGTACTGGTACATATCAAGTAAATGCTCGTTATTTTGGTCGTGGCCATTGGCACGATATACAAGAAATCCGATTACAACAAGTCTATTCAACTAAAGGAAGAGAGCTTAAAACAGAAATAACATACAAAAACGACGAACCGTCTCAGAATTAATTCTGAGACGGTTTTAACGTTCCATGTTATATCCACGTTGTTTCTTAATTTCTTTCTTATATTCACAATCAAATTGATTATCTACACCTTTTATATCCAATTCATTCTTAACAAGTCCTCTAAACGCTTTAAAATGCTCTCCAAGGACTTTTTTCGTATTGTGGTATAAAACCTTTACATTTTCCTTTAAATCTTTTACATGGGCTTTTAACGAGCTTATTTCCTTACGTAATTCTCTATTCTTCTCATACAAATCTGTATTCTCATTAATAGCTTTAACATAACCATCGGCTAAACTATCAACTCTATCATGTAATTCTTTGTTTTCTTTAACTAAATCTGTACGCTGCAAACGCTCATAATCTTCCTTTACGAAATTTGCATCGCTTAGAACTTTTTGCATCCTTCTCATTTCACTATCAGAAACAATCCAATTCCCAGTTTCTGTAGTTACTGTTTCTGATTTTAAAAAACCTGTTTTTACAACCTCTGTTTTTTTCTCTTTTCCTTTTACTTTGATATTAATTTTTGAAGGGAGTGCTTCACTCAAATTCAGAAACTCATTTTTTTTACTTTCCAATTCTTTATCTAATGATTGAATTTTCCCCTCTAACTCTCTTTCTTTGACCTTTACTTCCGCATCCATTACATCTTTTTGTTTCTGTATTTCTTCAGAATACCTTTTCAAATCTTTAACCGTATCAACGCCAATCGTTTTATCGTTTAAAATACCTTCTTTGTAGATTTGTGGTATTTCTTTTTTCAAAAACTCATCTAAATCTTGGTGAAATGTTTTTAAATCTTTTCTTGTTAAAACTTCTTTAGCTGAAACCTTTGCCTGTTGCTTTTTCTCGTCCCAAACAACAGGCATAAAAGCAAAATGCATATGCGGTCTTGTTTCGTCATTATGTACATTGGCTGACAACACATTTTTTTCACCACCATAACGGTTCGCTAAAAATTCATAGGTTTTCTCAAAAAATTCACGTTGTTCCTTCTCAGAAGCATCTTTCAAACTTTCCGGTAATGTAACAGCCCAATCTGCACAGACTTTTACATCTTTTCGATTCAAGCAATGCACTTCACTTAACCGATCATTCATGCGTGAAAGTGTATCTCCTTCTTTTTCACATAAATCATAATTCAAATGTGACCGTTCATTATCAATGTCTTGATTCGAATGATTTTCTGTTTTTCTGTCCCAGTGGATGGACAATCCTTGAACATTTCCTTTTGCATATTTTTGAACGTGAGCCATGAGCAAGACCCCCCCTTTTGGTAACTAGTTTAACATGGGGATAGAAGAAAAACCAAATTTGGTCTAGCACGTTATACCAAATTTCATTTGGACGTGCTCTGCGAGGCTC
>NZ_VLTE01000395.1:0-272 GCF_007558965.1 Bacillus sp. HY001
TATCTAATCTTGGATGTAATTTAGTGGTAGTCATATGTCGTTATCCTCCTTGAATATACTCATTATTTTTCATATGTTAACATCGTACGGATTGACTCACCCTTATGGAGCAATTCAAATGCCTCATTGATGTCTGTAAAGTTTAAGTGGTGTGTGATAAACGAATCGATATCAATTTTACCATCCATATAATCTTTAACCATTCCTGGAAGCTGCGTTCTACCTTTTACGCCGCCAAAAGCAGAACCACGCCATACTCGACCTGTTACTAA
>NZ_VLTE01000396.1:0-249 GCF_007558965.1 Bacillus sp. HY001
AAGATGATCAGGTTGATAGGTTCGAGGTGGAAGCATGGTGACATGTGGAGCTGACGAATACTAATAGATCGAGGACTTAACCATATAATATGAAGCAATGTTATCTAGTTTTGAAAGAATATAAAAAACTTGTTGACTTTAAAAGTTAAACGAGTTACAATAATTCTTGTCTTAAATGAATACAGTCTGGTAATGATGGCAGAGAGGCCACACCCGTTCCCATACCGAACACGGAAGTTAAGCTCTCTA
>NZ_VLTE01000397.1:0-261 GCF_007558965.1 Bacillus sp. HY001
TCGGCGCTAGAGAGCTTAACTTCCGTGTTCGGTATGGGAACGGGTGTGGCCTCTCTGCCATCATTACCAGACTGTATTCATTTAAGACAAGAATTATTTTAACTTATTTAACTTTTAAAGTCAACAAGTTTTTTATATTCTTTCAAAACTAGATAACATTGCCTCATATTATATGGTTAAGTCCTCGATCTATTAGTATTCGTCAGCTCCACATGTCACCATGCTTCCACCTCGAACCTATCAACCTGATCATCTTTCAGG
>NZ_VLTE01000398.1:0-269 GCF_007558965.1 Bacillus sp. HY001
TTCATTCCGCCACTGTTGCATGAGTTTTGGAATCTCCACAATATGAACTTCAATATCATCACTTAACTTCTTTTGTTGTTGCTGATTCCATAAGATTCCTGTTGTATGAAATGCTTCATATTCTGGAAACATTACAAAGTTTAATAAATTAATCGTAATGGTTTTGTGAAGAGAACTATATGGCATTCCCTTTTGTAGTTGGGATGTATATAGCCTTCCCCAGTAAGGAAAACTCACGTTTAGTATAAAAAATACGAACAAAAATGCCA
>NZ_VLTE01000399.1:0-293 GCF_007558965.1 Bacillus sp. HY001
CCCGTCATCCTCCACCATTTAGCCGACTTAGCTCAATTGGTAGAGCAACTGACTTGTAATCAGTAGGTTGGGGGTTCAAGTCCTCTAGTCGGCACCAGTTTTTATTGCAAGAGCCATTAGCTCAGTTGGTAGAGCATCTGACTTTTAATCAGAGGGTCGAAGGTTCGAATCCTTCATGGCTCACCATTTTAACTTAAATATGCGGGTGTGGCGGAATTGGCAGACGCACTAGACTTAGGATCTAGCGCCTTTGGCGTGGGGGTTCGACTCCCTTCACCCGCACTTTTAATAAA
>NZ_VLTE01000047.1:0-2373 GCF_007558965.1 Bacillus sp. HY001
TTAGTCGGGTAAGCGGGGGGCATCGCTGCCCCCAACTCCCCTCAGAACCGTACGTGACAGTTTCCCATCATACGGCTCAAGCCTTCTTTTTATCCGATTTCAGTCCCTTTAGTATAGGCAAGGTAAGTGAACTAATTTTAAGTTTAAATTAGACAATATGAGGTGTTGCGGAACAGGCATGTCTTTTACGACTACCTTTTCCCCGTTTTGTAGTGGAGTTTTGCAGATAGCGCAGCGGTAACCTTGTTTTCTAGCCAGCTTCATTCTATCCATCGTGTTTTCCGTATCAAATACCTTACGGTCTCTTTTTTCCCAGTATTCTTTCAATGTTGGGTCATCAGGACTATTTTTGAATTTCACCATGTTGTGTCTCTCAATCTTAATCCATGACATATGTAAGAGTTGGATATTTGTTTTCGGGCAGGTTGGTGTCCAAGCATTTCCACCATGATGTGGATGCCTGTAATATCTTGCATATATCCATTTCCACGACTTCTTTGGATGGAGCTGTCGAAGATGTTTGCCGATTCTCCAATAGATATAGCTATCCATTGTACCAAAGATTTTCT
Source organism: Bacillus sp. HY001 (assembly GCF_007558965.1). Taxonomy (NCBI): domain Bacteria; kingdom Bacillati; phylum Bacillota; class Bacilli; order Caryophanales; family Bacillaceae; genus Bacillus; species Bacillus sp. HY001. Next base: position 570 of record NZ_VLTE01000047.1, read on the forward strand.
TAGAAACGACATGTTTCCAGTATTGCCCGTATCCTCTGATAATAGGATTAAGCACTCGGATGATTTCTCCGATGGGTTGACCCCTCATGACACGTAAAGTATCTCCAATTTTCTTCTTCGCTTTCTGTCTACTGCCCTTACTTGGTTTGATGAACAGTTTATTCCCCTGTTCAGTTTGGTACTGCCGAATCAAGAATCCTAGGAACTCAAATCCTTCCTCAATATGTGTAACCTTCGTCTTTTCAGGGCTTAATTCCAATCCCCTGTCCTTTAAGTAGGGACGAAGTCTCATATATACAGAGAGTGCTTGTTCTTTTGTCTCCGTTAAGACCACAAAATCATCTGCGTAACGGATAAGGGTAAATTTGCAAGCAGGATTCATAATATAACTATCATTAGCTTTATAGTTTTTCTTGTAAGTAATTCCCAAGGTTTCTTCCATTCCATGAAGGGCAATGTTAGCGAGAAGTGGCGAGATAATTCCTCCTTGCGGAGTACCTTCTTGCGTTTCCGCGAAAAAGCTTTGCTCCATGTATCCCATCTTGAGCCATCGCTTCAATAGTTTTCTTCCTGGGAAGTAAGAAGTTTGTTTGAGTATCCACTCATGGTTGAGATGATCAAAACAGCCCTGAAAATCTCCTTCAAATATCCATTTCTTCTTTGTGCCCCCGTTGATTCTATTGAAAATGCTTCGTATGGCATCATGGGTACTTCGCTTAGGACGAAACCCGTAAGAAATAGCTTCAAATCTGGCTTCCCACTGTGGTTCAAGGGCATTTCGCACTATATTTTGATATACCCTATCCTTTATAGTTGGGATGCCCAACGGTCGCAATTTTCCGTTTTTCTTCACAATGTATATACGTTTTGCTGGTTTTGGTCGGTGTTGTAGCGTATTTAACTTTTTGAGTTGCTCATAGAGAAGATTTCTTTCTCTGCGACTCAAGGCTGTATGTTCATCAACACCTGCTGTTCGCTTTCCTTTATTCTGCTGTGTTACTCGTCTAATTGATAACAGTAAGTTTGCTTCGCTTCTCATGAGTAAGCGTTGAAGTTTTCTTACCTTTCTTTGTTGCTGTAACTGTTCGGCACGGTAAATTCTTTGTCGTAACTTCGTCACATACATCTGAACTGCTTTCCAGTTTGTATACGAGACGTGCGCCGACGCTCGTTCTGAGGTGTTCATAACTGCACGCTCCTATTCGTCAGAAGATAACTTACAAATGTATTTCCATGTTGAAGACCTATAAGAAGTGGGCTCCCTTTCAGGCTTGTCATGGGTTTGTCCGTAAGGACGACAATATCCGCTCAGTTATACATATTTCTATGCTTTCCTGTTTCCTTTCGGCTAGCGGCTTTTGCTTTCTCTTATATCCTTTACCCTCTGCCACATCGTTTGACTTTACAGTCATCCTACTGCTTGCGCAGATGACATAGGGCTTACCAAGTTTCACATTCCACAGATACGACAGGGTTAGGTGGACTCTTTACTCCGGATAAGTTGCGGGATGCAACGCGGCAGTATTATGAGAATGCCTTTCCTCTTATCAAGACCTGGGTAGAGCTGTACATTATCCCAAGCTAACGATTACGAAGCTTACGAGCCTTCACTCTCGTTCACCGTACCTGTCTTCTCCTAGCGGTATTCCGAGTCATGTACAGACTCTCTGTTTCCACATTTCCTCATGCAACCCACGAGCCCGTTACCAAGTCCGCAGTTTCGGATGGAGATAGACTTTGCATCTAATCTAGTAGCAGAAGCTACCCTGTGGGAATGCGACTTCTTGTCGCACCATAATTCTCG
>NZ_VLTE01000400.1:0-213 GCF_007558965.1 Bacillus sp. HY001
AGAAAAAGATCTTGTTTTTTTGAATTTTATGGGTTGTTGAAGCATTCTCCCTGTTATGGTATCCGATTCTAATAACTCTTGATAACTTCCAGTAAATGTTATATAACCTCCGTAAGTCCCAGCTTTTGGTCCCATTTCTACAATATAGTCAGCCATTTCTATGATGCTAGGATTATGTTCAACTAATATAACTGTATTACCTTGTTCTTTTAG
>NZ_VLTE01000401.1:0-221 GCF_007558965.1 Bacillus sp. HY001
TTGGAAACAAGAAACGAATATGGGAAAAAGAAATAACCAATCGTTTTGTCATCTCCCGCATAGTTTACTGATTCAAATGATTACATACAAAGCAAATGCTGTAGGCATTCAAGTTGTTGTAATTGAAGAATCATATACATCGAAAGCAAGTTTTCTGGATAACGACTTCATTCCAACGTATGGAGAAAATGACCAAAATACAACTTTTTCAGGAAAACGAA
>NZ_VLTE01000402.1:0-274 GCF_007558965.1 Bacillus sp. HY001
AATTTATTTTTTTATTACCTACCTAGTAAGGGTTTTATTTAAACTCGTACATACAATACAATCGTAGTCACCTATTTTCATCATTAGCCTTGGCCATAGAGCGCCTCTCTCCCAAGGTACTCTTTAATTTTAAATAAGGATTTTGAAGAATATATTTTACCTCAAGACAAATAGATGACTTTTCTAATTCTATTTTCTGCTTCAAACCACTATAAACATATATGTATAACTATTTTCTATAGAAAACCAACTCAACTTTGACAGAGGCTCCCAA
>NZ_VLTE01000403.1:0-299 GCF_007558965.1 Bacillus sp. HY001
TTTTATTAAAAGTGCGGGTGAAGGGAGTCGAACCCCCACGCCAAAGGCGCTAGATCCTAAGTCTAGTGCGTCTGCCAATTCCGCCACACCCGCATATTAATGATTTAAAGAAAAAATGGGGCGACTGATGGGAATCGAACCCACGAATGCCGGAGCCACAATCCGGTGCGTTAACCACTTCGCCACAACCGCCATGATTTTCTGGTGCCGACTAGAGGACTTGAACCCCCAACCTACTGATTACAAGTCAGTTGCTCTACCAATTGAGCTAAGTCGGCTAAATGGTGGAGGATGACGGG
>NZ_VLTE01000404.1:0-292 GCF_007558965.1 Bacillus sp. HY001
TGCTTGTAAAATGACTCTTCATTTTGTTGTAATATTGATTTATGCTTTTGACATGTTTGCCCTTAACAAGGACAGGTTTCATACCTGTGTTTGTTACGATGGTTGCAAGGTTATCAATCCCTAAATCAATACTCATATAACGAGCATTCTCTTCAATCATTTGTTGTTCAGAAGGAACATCAATTACCAATTCCACTACATATTCATTGTATTTTGGAATCACACGAACTTGTTTCAGTTTACCTTCAGTGAAACCTAGTTTCCCAATATTTAATTGCAATTTCGTCTTTGG
>NZ_VLTE01000405.1:0-235 GCF_007558965.1 Bacillus sp. HY001
TCACTAATCGCTTTTGCTAACTTATGATTTTTTAACATATTCGATACTTGCAAATCTTCTATACCGATAACATCGTGGTTTTTGATGATTTCAGTTGATATTTTGTCCAAGTAATCTTTTCTAGCATTAGCTATATATTCATGAATTCTAGCTACCCTTACTCGTTGTTTATTCCAGCGAGAAGATCCTTTCATTCTTCTAGAAAGAACACGCTGTGCTTTTGCCAACTTCTCTT
>NZ_VLTE01000406.1:0-203 GCF_007558965.1 Bacillus sp. HY001
TTCATGAATTCTAGCTACCCTTACTCGTTGTTTATTCCAGCGAGAAGATCCTTTCATTCTTCTAGAAAGAACACGCTGTGCTTTTGCCAACTTCTCTTCCAATGAGCGAAAAAATTTAGGGTTTTTATAGGTTGTTCCATCTGACAAAATGGCGAAATCTTTTAATCCTACATCCATTCCAATATAAGAATGTGTTTTCGGAA
>NZ_VLTE01000407.1:0-371 GCF_007558965.1 Bacillus sp. HY001
CATTTGCTTTGTATGTAATCATTTGAATCAGTAAACTATGCGGGAGATGACAAAACGATTGGTTATTTCTTTTTCCCATATTCGTTTCTTGTTTCCAACTTTTGTTTTGACCAATAACGATTTTACAAACTTCTTCTTCTTGGGCTAGTTTTACGATATGGTGACTAACTTTATGGAAGACGTCTTTTATTTTCAAGTAACGTTTTTGATGAAGTTTTTCTATCCTTTTAGAAGTAAAAGGTCCTTCATTCGTTTGTTTTCCATTTCTAAGAATGCTTGTAAAATGACTCTTCATTTTGTTGTAATATTGATTTATGCTTTTGACATGTTTGCCCTTAACAAGGACAGGTTTCATACCTGTGTTTGTTACG
>NZ_VLTE01000048.1:0-122750 GCF_007558965.1 Bacillus sp. HY001
GAAATTTTAGTAACACCAGAAGAAGAACAAAATAAAGAAGAAACAATAAAAGAGCTAGAAGATCCAGTTAAACCGGAAGAGCCAAAGGTGACAGAAGAGCCGAAAGAGCTAGAGAAGCCAGAAGTTACGGAGAAGCCGGAAATTCATGTAAAACCAGAAGAAGAGCAAGTTGAAGAAGAAACAATAGAGGAAATAAAAGAAGAAAAACCGGAAACACCAAAAGTAACAGAAGAGCCGAAAGAGCTAGAGAAGCCAGAAGTTACGGAGAAGCCGGAAATTCATGTAAAACCAGAAGAAGAGCAAGTTGAAGAAGAAACAACAGAAGAAATAAAAGAAGAAAAACCGGAAGAGCCAAAGGTGACAGAAGAACCGAACGTGTTAGAGAAACCAGAGGTAAAAGAGAAGCCGGAAATTTTAGTAACACCAAAAGAAGAAGAAAATAAAGAAGAAACAACAGAAGAAATAAAAGAAGAAAAACCGGAAGAGCCAAAGGTGACAGAAGAACCGAACGTGTTAGAGAAACCAGAGGTAAAAGAGAAGCCGGAAATTTTAGTAACACCAAAAGAAGAGCAAACTAAAGAAGAAACAAAAGAAGTATTAAACAAACAAAGTGTACAAGAAAAAGTAGAAGTACAAAACAAGCAAGAGGTACACAGTAAAGCAGAAGCACAAAATAAATCTGAAGTATCATCGAGTGAAGAAGGTAATAAGAAATCGAAACTTCTTCCTCAAACAGGTGGAGCATCAACAGAAGCTACTTCTGTTATGACAGGTATGTTCTTATTACTTTTCGGAGCGATGTTGTTTAGACGTCAGAAAAACTAATGAACATGAGAGTTCGTTTGGAAACAAAATGTATGTAAAAAAAGCGGAGACTATAGGTCTCCGCTTTTTATTATCCCGCTTTAATGGGCAGTAAGCCCCCCACCTCAAAATTCAGCGAAAGCAAAGAAGTTAGGTGGGGGATCAACTGCCCATAAAAGTCCGATTGGTGAGGGCTGATTAAAGTTTCACTTTATTTTCGTACGTGGCTAAGCTGAATTTTACTTATTAAGTATTGTTTTAATTGATACGTTTTAAAATCATATGCTTTATGTTTTTACGAAATCGGATGATTAGCGTAATGATAATCATACCGAAGAGAATTTCCCATATGTGTTGCCCGAGTATTTGGAAGATCTCATCTAAATTTTCACCTAACCAATAACCGCCGATCAAGAAGAAGGATACCCAAAATAGAGCCCCGGAATAAATTGTCATCGCAAAGCGGCGAAATGGTAAGTTGATAATGCCTGCAAAGTACCCTGTGAAATGGCGGACACCTGGGATGAAAAAGGCGATAAAGATTAAAAAGTAGCCGTATTTATCGAACCATATTTTTGTTAAATTAATTTTCTTTTGAGTTAAAAATACATATTTCCCGTACTTCTGAATGAAGGGCATGCCTAATTTATTTCCTACAAAGTATTGAAAGGTCATACCAGCGCTTGTCCCAATAAAAGATAACATAATTAAAATGGGTAGACTCAAATCACCTTGGTGTGATAAAAATCCTGCATAGGCTAATGTAGGCTCCCCTGGAAACGGAAGCGCAATATATTCTAAAAGTAAACCGACAAGTACTACATAATACCCGTATTGCTGAAATAATTCATGAATCCATTCCATGTTATGAGCTCCTTTTAAAGTGAGTTCTCTCTATTTGAATCGAGTTAAGGCCATACTCAATATAGCTCTTTGCTAAGTAGCAAAGAGCATTGAAGTGTACATGTTACTATGAGTTAAAGTTATAGCGGTACAAAAATACGTTGAAATCTTCTTCTGTTGGTCCGAAATTAACGGCTTTTTCTTGTATGCGTTGGAAGTTTTGTCTGTCATAAAATTCATAGTTGCATTCGTTATCTGTATATAAATATAAAGATGTTACGTCTTCTTTTTTCATGTATTGGAATAGATGACTTAGTAAAGACTTTCCAACTCCAAGACCTCTTGATTCTTCGGATACGATGAATAATTGTATGCAGCCTTGAAATTGATCTTCTTTTCCTTGAATGAGTTCTTTATATGTTTTTTGTACTTGTATAAATGCTTTTAAAAATTCTCTATTCTCTTTATTCGTTATGAATAGATTTAGCGTGTTAAAGGCAAAGCTAATAGTGTTATGGAATCTTTTTAAACGGTTTTTATCTTTTTCAGAATCGCCTAAAATGACACCAATCACTTTATTATCTTTTTCAGCTACTTTACTGAAGGAACTCCCTAAAATACAACTGTGTAAATAAAAGTTTAATACTGAGTTTAAGAAGTTTTTATCGGCAATGAATTCATTAAATCCAAATGCTTCACCGATTAAATGTTTTATAGGCTCATAGTCTTCCTTAACAAGACTTCTATATTTTACTGTGTTCATAATTGTATACTCCCTTTATTAATGTAAATGACTTATTATAAATAGTAAGGTCTCCTCTAAGGGGAGAGTCAATGGTTGCATACGAAAAAATATAAGGGAAGAGATGCAAATGAAAAAGTTATTTTCTATTGGAGAAGTTGCAAAAATAAAGGATATTACGATAAAAGCGCTAAGATACTATCATAAGATGGGGATTCTGATTCCAAAACATGTTGAGGAATCAACTGGGTATAGATATTATTCGATAGATCAATTTATTCACATTGATATTATAAAAAGCTGTCGAGAGTTGAACACGAGCATAGTAGAGCTGCAAGAGATTTTTAAAGAAAGTAATACGGATAAATTGCTGCGATTTTTACAAGTGAAGCGAGAAGAAGCGGAAGAGCATGTAAAGAAGATGAAAGAGGTAATGGAAACGATTGATGACTTACATGCGAAAGTAGTGAGTTCACAGGAAATATTAAAGAATGATGAAATCTCTATTGAATTTTTTGACCAGCGTTATGTCGTTGTTGCGCCTTGTAAAGAAGTAGGGAGCTTACAGGAGTTACTGTATTATTCTGATTTAGAGAAAATCGTGCAAGAGTATGAAGAGAAGATGGAAATGGAGATGGGGATTCTCTACAACGTAAATGCAAATTGGGATGTAGAACCGAAGTATGTATTTAATAAGGTACGAGATGATGTACATATGGAAGAGATGCAAAATATAAAAGTATTACCGGGCGGAAAATATATAACGTTAGCGTACAGTAAAGAGAATGAGGAAGAATGTCGAAATACCATAATGAAATACGTAAAAGAAAATAGTATAGAAGTAGAGAGTTTTATTGAAGTGGAGTTAGTTAGTGATATTTTTAATGCGGAGACGTATAGTTGTCAAATTCAAATTTTGATAGGGGATAGTGAGAATAAGAAGTTTTGATGCTATACATTTAGGGGGACGATCGAAAAAGCGTACTTACTTAATAAGAAAGACCGCCCAAAAAATGGGACGGTCTCATTGGTTCGTATTATTTACGTGAAAATCCTTCTTCATCAAGGTATTCCGCAGCTTCTGGATAAGAGTTGAATGTACCATCTAAGTTTACACCAGCGTACACGTTCCACATGTCATCCTCTTGAATAAGAGTTAGGATATGACCGTCTTCGTTCTTCCATTCTTCTTCAGCAGCAGGTTCCATTGGTGCTACAATTTCCTCTGGCTCTTGTGATAGACGTTCAATTACTTTTTCAATTAATGAACGTAGTTCTTCTTCTGAAAACTCACGGATGTTAATCATACCTTTATCATCTGTTTTATAACCTTTAATGAAGTTTGCATATACAAATCCGTTTCCATTTGGGTGTAAATGATATACAACGTTCTTTTTATCTAAACGACTTTCTTCAAAGTGAAAGTTTACGCGTTTTAGTGATACGTTCTTTCTTTCTAATTCAGGGAAAGATTCAATAATCGATAATTTTTCTTCAAAAGTTAGCATAGTGCCTCCAAATATATAATAAAAGATTTAATTTATCTATTATAGCATAGTTATAATGGTTTCCAAAGGCAAGGAGAGGCTTATAATTGAATACGTTTACGTCACGATACTGTAAAAAGTGGACTAACGAATATATTCTTTTAGGTGTACAATGGAACGTGGACTTAATGTGAAGGTGGTTATTTATATGTTTCAAAAAATAGCAAAGGAATGTTTAGCTGGTTTTACTGTTGCGATTGTTGCGTTGCCACTTGCCATTGCATTTGGTATTGCTGCAACGGGAACGTCTGAGGGAGCACTAGTTGGATTGTATGGTGCGATTTTTGCAGGTTTATTTGCGGCTTTATTTGGCGGGACACCTGGGCAAGTAACGGGGCCAACTGGGCCGATTACGGTTATTGCAACAGGGGTTATTGCGACGCACGGATTAGAGGCGAGTTTTATAGCCTTTATGATGGCGGGACTGTTTCAAATTTTATTTGGTGTATGTAAGCTTGGTTCTTACGTGCGATATATTCCGTATCCTGTCGTTTCAGGATTTATGAACGGAATCGCATTAATTATTATTTTAGGTGAAATAAAGCATGTGCAAAATAGTTTTCTACTCGTAGTATTAACGATTATTGTAATGATCGTTTCTGGAAAATGGATTAAGGCTATTCCATCTAGTTTAGTTGCATTAGTCGGTGTGACTGCTTTGCTTCCTTTATTTGCTTCTGCGTTAGAAGGGCTTACAGTGAAGTTACCGATTATCGGAAACTTGTCATTAAATAAGGTGATTGAGAAGATCGGGACGATTCCAGAAGCGATGCCGACGCTTCATATTCCATCTTTAAGTGGAACAGGCATCGCAGAACTTATTTTACCAGCGCTTAGTATTGCTTTATTAGGATCGATTGACTCGTTGTTAACATCGGTCGTAATGGATAATGTGACAGGTACACGTCATAAAAGTAATAAAGAACTGGTCGGACAAGGTATCGGTAATATGGTGAGCGGATTGTTTGGCGGATTAGCAGGGGCAGGAGCGACTGTACGGTCTATCGTGAATATAAGAAGTGGCGGTAAAACGGCGCTTTCAGCAAGTATGCATAGTGTTATATTATTTATTTTCATTATGGGACTAGGATCAGTCGTGCAATACATTCCGCTTGCTGTATTATCAGGTATTTTAATTTTAACTGGTATTGGTATGTTTGATTGGGAAAGCATGAAGAAAATGCATGTAGCACCAAAAGGTGATGTCATTGTTATGCTCGTAACGATGGTTGTCACAGTGAAGTTTGATTTAATGATTGCTGTTGCGTTCGGTATTATTCTTTCGTTCATTATATACATGGTGAAATGTAAAGAACGTAAAGCTTCTATTATAAAAGAAAAGGAAGCGACGTATAAAATTAAAGGCCCACTTTCTTTCCTAACAGTGGATCGTATTTTTTATGCGTTACAAGACGTAAAGTCTCCGGTTGTTTTACGTATGAAAGATGTGCGCTATATGGATGTATCAGGAGCTATGGCGTTGTTAAACTTTGTTGAGCAGTCGGATAAAGCGGGTGCGAGTGTGACGCTTGAGCAATTGCATCCGAGTATTGAACAAATAATCTTGACGATGGCAAGTAATGAGCAGAGGGAACAATTACAGTTCTTAAAGGCAAAAATAAGTTAGAGATAAGAACCCTTACGTGATAAAATGTGAGGGTTTCTGATTATTCGCATATGTATGTGTTGAATTTGAATATCTGGATGTTATACGTCTGTTGACAATTGCCAAACTTAGCAGTATAGTAACATTTTAGATTAGCAGTATGCTATCGTAATAAGTGTAAGAATTTTAAGATTTCTTTACGCTGAAAAGAAATCGCTTTAAGCTGGAGGGAATATTTGATGTACAAACAGTTACCACATGGAGTAAAAGTCGGGATTACACGTTCAATCGTTGCTTCTTTTGAGAAGTATATGCAGGAAATTGAATGGAACGAAGAAAAGTTTGACATACAACAATTTGTTGAACAGTGGAAACAATATTTATATACAAAATCAACTTGGATTAATAAAGTAGATGACAAGTTGAAAGAACATCCAGATTTCCATCAAGCGTTAGCAGTAAAAGTGAATGAAAAAATTAACGAGCTTATTAATGAAGAGCCGACTGAAGAGCAATTGAAAATTTTAAAAGATCACGAAGTAAACAATATAGATGATTTTTGTAAGTTGGAAGCAGCGTATCATATTGAACGTTTGTAGTTGAATTACATAAAAAATACAACACCTCTAATTGTTACATTCCATGTAACGATTAGAGGTGTTGTTTATTTTTAGCGATTGGATTCAGTTAAAAGATTATCTTATTGTGGAATGAAAGCTTTCCAAGTTGATAAGTCTAGTTCCTTTTTTAATACGGAAGCAGCGTTGAATGTAAACGTCCAAGGTTTGCTTGAATTTGCTTTTACTTCAAAATTGCCTAATTTAAAGTTACCTTTAGCGATAACCTCACCAGATGCATCAGAGATATGAAGCGGCATTTGCTCCAATCTGATAGTTTGATTATAGCCATTACGAATTAGGATGGAGATATGTAAATCACCATTTTCTTCAAGATTTGTTTGTAATCCAAAGAAATTTACTTCTGTTTCACCAGGTGGTGTCAGATTAGAAACAAGTTGTTGTAATTGTTGTTTTGTCTCGTTTGTGATTTGAGATTCCCACGTAGGGTCTATATCTAACGTATGCTCAGGTTTAAATTCAAAGGCTAATTGCCAATCTTCTTTAGATAGGTTAGCATTTGTTGTTGTGTCTTTTTCAAATGTAAATACCCATGGCATACTAGTGTTTGCTGGGATTGCTCCTAAATGAGTCAAATCAAAAGTTTTTCGGGCGCAAATTTCTTCGTCTTTATTTAATAACTGCAATGTTACTTTTTCGAATTTAATAGGTTGTGCAGCTGAATTACGAATAAAGACTGTAATGCGGTAATTGCCGTCTTTCAGTTCAGTGTCAATTCCAGCAAGTGAGACTTGGTTTTCCTGTAGGTCCTGTAAGTCTTTATGCAAAAATTGGTATATATATTTTTGTTCTAGCTCAATTTCTCCCCAAGCAGGATGGAAATATAAAGCGGACTTAATTTTTTTATTGTTATTTACAGCTGTTTCTGTATTTCCTAATAGTTGAGAACTAGAAACGACGGTATCTTTTCCTTTTTTCTTTGCTTTTTTTAAAAATGATAACATGTAATTTTCACCTCATTATACATTTTGTGGAACTTTTAAGTATCGTGCAAGATATAAAACTATTTCTCTTTCAAAGTGACTATATGTTTGTAAGAAAATATCAAGTCCTTCCTTTTGGTAAAGGCGGGCAGGGTCTTCTTGTTGATATTGTCTTAATCCAATACCTTCTTTTAAATGTTGCATTGTACTTAAGTGATTTGTCCAACCTAGGTCAAGGAAATGTACTCCTACTTGACGTAATGTTTGTTGAGCCTCGGCATTGTTTTCTACACTTTTAATATGCTCAATATAATTTGCAACTGTTTCTTTTAATAACATCTGTAAGTCTTCGACAGAGTGAACGTTGTTCGCAGATAGTAATGGAATTTTTTCTCCCAATAAAATCTCTTGTATGTCATTTGTTAAGTTAGTGAAGTCCCATTCTTCAGGGAGCATCCCTTCTAATAAATAGTTTTGTGCGATTGCGTCTACAGTATGTTCAATCATCGGAATGATAATTTCTATCATATTTGTTTCTTCGGTTAAAAGATTGTTGCGAAGTTTATAGATCACATTTCGTTGATCGTTAATGACATCATCTAATTTTAAATTGTATTCACGCATTGCAAAATGGCCGCCTTCACAAATTAATTGTGTACGGTTGATTAAATCATAAATTTTTGTAGTTTGAATAAGGCCATTTCCATCAGCTTTAAGTGATTTTTTTAGCTTTTCTACTTCTTCACCTGCGTAGCGTTTCATCATTTCATCTTCTAATGAAAGGAAGAATTGGGAACTTCCAGGATCGCCTTGTCGGCCAGCTCGCCCTTTTAACTGATTATCAACGCGGCGAGATTCATGTCTTTCTGTTCCGATTACATGTAAACCACCAAGCTCATGAACACCTTTTTCTAATAAAATATCCGTTCCACGTCCTGCCATGTTTGTAGCAATTGTAATTTGTCCTTTTTTTCCAGCTAATGCAATTAAATCAGCTTCTTGTTCAGCACTCTTTGCATTTAATAGCTGATAAGGTAAATTCGCTCCATCTAAATAACGAGCAACTGTTTCAGATTGAAGGATGGACATCGTACCAATTAAAATAGGACGTTCTTTTTTATGTATATTTATTACTTCTGCACAGACAGCTTTATATTTAGCATCGGCTGTTACATATACAACGTCTTTTTTATCTTCACGAAGTATAGGACGATTCGTTGGAATTGAGATAACTTCCATATTGTATACGCGGTTAAATTCTTTTTCTTCTGTTTTTGCTGTACCAGTCATACCTGATAATGCTGGGTACATACGGAAGAAGTTTTGAATTGTAATGGATGCTTGCGTTTGATTCTCGTCTGTAATCTGTAAACCTTCTTTTGCCTCAAGTGCTTGATGTAGTCCATCACTTAAAGAGCGACCATCCATAATACGCCCAGTGAAAATGTCAACGAGTACAATTTTTTCATCATCTACAATATAATCAACGTCTAATTGGAACGCTACGTGTGCACGTAATGCTTGAATCATATAATGATATAAAGTTTGATGTTCTAAATCATATAAGTTATCAATATCAAATAGACTTTCAATCTTAGTAATACCGTCTTCTGTAAAGCTACATGATTTTGTTTCTGCGTCAAAAATATAATGCTCAGTATCCTGGAATGTTTTCATTACTTTCGCACATAAATGATGGAAATTGGAACTACTTGCTTTTTTCCCAGCGATAATGAGGGGAGTCTTTGCCTCATCAATTAAAACGCTATCAATCTCATCGATAATAGCAAAATGATAGGGGCGTTGAACTTGTTGTGACTTAGATGATGCCATATTATCACGAAGATAATCGAAACCAAATTCAGTTCCAATTCCATATGTAATATCGGCTTCATAGGCGCGTTTTTTATCACTAGGATCTATTTGTGGTATGTTTAATCCAACTGTTAGACCGAGAAATTCATGAACTTGTCCGATTAATTCCTTATCACGCTTTGCTAAATAATCATTTACTGTAATAACGTGAACGCCTTTTTTCTCAAGAGCACGTACGTAAGTAGGTAAAGAAGAAACGAGGGTTTTTCCTTCTCCTGTAGGCATTTCAGCGATGTTTCCTTCTAGTAATACAAGGCCACCGATTAACTGAACATCGTAATGACGAAGACCAAGTACTCGTTTTGCAGCCTCCCGAACGACAGCAAATGCTTCTATTTTTATATCATCAACTGTTTTTCCATTTTGTAACATGTGTTGGAAAGTGACAGTTTTTTGGCGTAATTCATTATCTGATAATGTTTCCATTACAGATTCTAATTGATTAATATCATTCACAAGTTGTTCATAATTTTTAATCTTTCTTTTTTGTGAATCTCCCAATAACTTCTTGACCGAATTCAGCATTCTTGTAACACTCCTCTTACTGACAATAGATACATTATAGTATAGTTATACTAGAAAAAAGTAGAAATGGAAAGTGGTAGGAAGTTTTAGTGAAATCGTTTTTTAAATAAGTATACTTTCGTTTTGCTATAAAAAAGGAAGTATTCAATATATAAGAAATTTGGTATGATAATTTAATGAGATAAAATACGGTCTCTATATTTCGTAACAATACGTTTAAGAATATATGTATAAAAGAAAAGAGAAGGTACATGAATAAGAAGTTTGTAAAAGGTGCAGCAATTTTAACAATTACAACTTTTTTGTCGAAATTGCTTGGTAGTTTTTTTCAAATTCCGTTACAAAATATTGCAGGAGATGAAGTGCTTGGTATTTTCCGCCTCGTATTTCCTGTATATATGATTGCTCTCACATTGTCAGTAGCTGGTGTTCCGCTAGCGATTTCAAAACTGATTGCAGAGTTAAAAGAAAAAAATAAGCATAAAGAAATTGCGAAATTATTTAAATCAGCATCGATTATAGGGATAGCATTTGGAATATTCGGGTGTTTAGTAATCGTGTTATTTTCTACTGAAATTGCAAGTATGCTTGGTGGACAAGAAACGAGGGTGCCCTTACTAGTTACGTCATTAGCGTTACTCGTTGCACCATATATGGCGGTTTATCGTGGGTATTTTCAAGGATTCGGTGATATGAAACCGACGGGGATATCACAAGTCATTGAGCAATTTGTACGAGTATTTTTTATGTTAATCATCGCTTATATATTAGTATATTGGAATGAAAGTAGTGCTATCATTACTAGTGGGGCAATGGTTGGATCTTTTCTTGGGGTAATAAGTTCACTTATATATTTACGTATGACGTACAATAAAAGTTCATATCAATATAAGAGTAATTCGTATTCAATGCAAGATTTGAAAAAGGATGGAAAGAAAATATTGCAAGTATCTATTCCAATTGCTATTGGAGCTTTATCCATGCCGCTTTTAAATTTGGTGGATTCGCTAACAGTGCCGCACGTGCTGCAAGGGTCGTCGGCCGAAATTCAAGCGCAATTTGGTATATATAGCCGCGGTTCTGCATTTACACAATTAATTGTTGTTTTCGCAAGTGCAATTGTATTTCCATTAATACCATTATTAACGTCTGCACTAGCAAAAAAAGATATGAATTTAGCAAAAACAACAGTTCAAAATACGAACTCACTCATGCATGTGCTAACTGCCCCGTTAACGATATGGTTAATTGCATTAACGGTACCGTTAAATGTGGGATTGTTTACAGATGCGAAAGGAAGCAGTATGTTAGCTGTTATGATTGGTAGTTCGTATTTCACATCGGTTATGGTATTATCAATAGGAGTTTTACAAGGAATTAACCGCTCTGCCCAAGCTGCGTGGATTGTTATCGGCGCAAGTTTTGTGAAATGTTTCTTAAACATAGTATTAACAAAAAAGTTTGGCATAGATGGAGCGGCTTATAGTACATTGATTATATATGTGTTAATCTGTATCGTAAATCATTTGTACATTCGAAAATATCTTTCCTATTCTGTTCATATAGGGAGGTTTTTTATTGTCATAGGTGTATCTTGTATTTTAGGATTAGGATTATATGAACTATCTACTATAATAGATGTTACATCTTCAAGAATGATTGCGTTATTATATAGTGGTATAGCATTTGCTATTGCAATAATTTTGTATGCGGTATGTGCTTTGAAATTAAACTGGATATCAACAAAACAAATACCATTTTTGAAAAAATAAATATAGAACTACGAAATGTAGGGATTGGAATTCGGACGGGCTTATTGTGATAATGCGTTTTTAGGTAAGGAGTTGGTGCCAGTTATGATGTGTGAAATGATTGGTTACCAAATGTTGGAGGAGATTAAGAGTGCGGTTAGTTTTATCAGGATATTATGGTTTTTATAACGTTGGAGACGAAGCTATTCTACAATCGATTATTGAATCGTTACATAAAGAGAATCCGAATATTGAACTCGTTGTGCTGTCAAATGACCCTGACTATACAAGGAAAATGTACGGAGTAGAAGCGGTGGATCGTTGGAGTATCAAATCGGTTTATGATGCAATTAAAAAAAGTGATGGGCTTATTAGTGGCGGAGGGAGCCTCCTCCAAGATAAAACGAGTATAAAAAGTATTTTATACTATACGGGTATTATGTGGCTTGCTCGTATGTTAAAAAAACCGTATTACATTTATTCACAAGGAATAGGTCCGATCACAAAAAGGCATAATCGACTATTAGTGAAATGGCATTTGTCGAAAGCTGCATATATATCAGTTCGCGATGAGGATTCATTTTTATACTTAAAGGAACTTGGCATGAAAAGGGATATTGAACTTGTTCCAGATCCAGTTTTAACATGGAAACGAAAAAAACAATCAGATTGGCTACAAAAACATTCTCTGCATGGGAAAATAATTGCAGTTAGTGTGCGTCACTGGAATGCAAAAGAAGATTATATAAAAAAGTTAGCGATGGCTTTAAAAAAATTAAGGCAAGAAGGATACCAAATTTTATTCGTCCCGATGCATGGTCCGTTTGATCAAAATGCTTCGCGTGATGTAGTGGATTTAATGGGAGAAGAGACGTTTATGCTTCCATATAAAATGGATATTGATGAGAAAATATCTATTTTATCAGAATGTACCCTTTTAATTGGTATGCGTCTTCACGCTCTTATTTTTTCGGCTGTCGCGAAAACACCGATGGTTGGAATTTCATACGATCCAAAAATCGATTCATTTTTAAGACAAGTGAATCAGCCGGTTATAGGAAGTGTGGATGGAGACTGGAGTGCAGACGATCTATATAAAATTGCGAAGAAGCAAGTGATGCAACATGAAGAGATACAGCAATCTCTGCAAAGAAGAGTAGATGAGCTGCAACTGCAAGGAGAACAAGCGGCTCAGAAAATTATTTATCATATAGAAAAAAACACTCTACAGAAAAAGTAGAGTGTTTTTTTGTTAGTGTATTTCTTTACGCCCTGAATCTTTCTTTTATATATTGTGTGATGAGATAGACACCGTAACCTTGTATGATCATAAACGTCGGGATGATAAAGTAGCGATAGCGCGATTGAATTTCAATGAAGAAGTGCACGCCTACGTACCCTAAAATTAATAATGAGAAGAACAGTAACGTTTTATTTCGTTGTTCTTTTATTGTTTTGATGGAAGCTATGCAAGCGAATATACAAATGTTTACGTAACATAATTTTTCTAACGTCCACAGTAATCTTGATAATTCGGGTCTTGGATGTCCTTCTAATCCCCAATAAATGGCTGCGTCATAATCTCCCCACATAATTTTAAATTTATCTTTGAATAACAATAATAGTTGTCCTTTATCGGCAGTTCTTTCTTTAATGAGCTGTTTTTCAATTTCGAAACGTTCCTCGCCAATCGGATATTGAAAAACAAGTTTATGGTCAGGGAAAGAAAATCCACCCGTTGTTTCAGGATTGAATCCGACTACAAATTTCCAATAAGGGTCTCGACTAGACAATGGATATTGTGTAACTCCTGTAGCGATTAATGTATAGCTAAAGATGAAATGCACGATATAATAAATGCCAATCATGCCAATTAGCTTTGATATCACCATTTTTTTATTCAATTTTTGATCACCAATTATATGAACGATCAGTAAGAAAAGAATGAGAGCTAGTAAAATAACAATACCAATCGGTCTCATAATATCGCCAAATGCAATAAGAATACTAACAAATATCCACGCATATGAATGCGAGATTCCTTTTTTTACGAGAAGATAAAAACCAGCATAGAATAGAAATGTTGCGAGATGCTGATTTGTTAGTACAGAAGTCATCATAATGTTAGGAATATACGTTGCGAAAATAAGTGCGGCAACTCTACCGCTAAATTCATTAAATAGATGCGTAGCTATGCGATATATAAAGTATGTAATGCCAGTGCAGTACAGTATGTTTAATAGTTTAATCGCTAGTACACCTTCGCCGAACAATTTGATGACACCAGCTTGGTACATTGTAAAGCCTAATTGATATACCCAAGTAGTAAAATATGCTTTGTCCGCGAATGAGAAATTGTTATTTGCTGCATCAACGGCTCCGTTATACATTTGTTCGAAATCTTGTACGACATTTGTTTGTACTGTTAACACCCATGCAAGACGAAGTGTGAACGCTAGTAGACAAATAAAGATGATAAATTGTGTTTGAGTGAAACATCGATTCACGATGATAGACATGAATATAATACCGATTAGAACGACTATAAGTGCCACTATAAGGAAATAGGGATGATCGTACTTTGGTTCGGTTATTAAAAATTGCAATGAGTATATAAGAGTCATTGCAAAAAATAACAATGTTAATAGTTGCAGTGATTTAAATGCAAATGCATATAATCTAGGCATAATGATCCTCCGTCTTATGTAATATCTTTGTAGTTATTTCTATATAAACAGAAATAACTACGTCATTATATCATAAAGGATTTTACGGTTGTAAAAGGAATGGGGAACAGAGGACAATCAATGGGTATATAAATATTTTAATATAATAAAATGTTTATGTTGAAAAGGCTGTATGTTAATTTTTATTTATCATGTTTATATAATTAGTATATAATCGGTGTTGGAATGATAAATTCGTAGATTACGAGGAGGATTACATAAACGTGAAGAAATTTTCAAAAGGTATTACAGCAGTTGCGTTAACGGGGTCATTGCTTTTAACTCCTATTTCAAGTTATGCGGCAAGTGATGATATTACAGGTCATCCATTTGAGCAGCATATGCGTACTCTTATTAATAAAGGGATTATGTCAGGATATGGAAATGATGTGTATTTACCTGACAAAGAGATAACGAGAGCAGAGTTTGCTACATTAGTAGCGAAAGCCTTGCAACTTCCACAAGCAGACTCGAATTTTAGTGATGTACCAAAAACATACGGATTATATGACGGTGTAAGTAGAGCATTCGGAGCTGGAATTATTAAAGGGCGTAGTCCTGAGACTTTTGCACCAAACGATGTGATTACACGTGAAGAAATGGCCGTAATGGTAAAGCAGGCGCTAGATTATAAAAAGGTTAACGTAACTGTAAGTCCGCTTACATTTGCTGATACGAATCGTATTAACTATAAAGAACATGTACAAGTTATGGTAGCAACGGGGATTATTAAAGGCTATCCAGAAGATAATACGTTTAGACCACACTTATCAGCGACAAGAGGTATGGCTTCGGCGATGCTAAACTTGATGCTTGGTAAAATTGGTGGTGGAGAAACGCCTGTAGAAACAAAGAATTATGTGTTGTTAAATGATGCAGGGAAAGTAGTAGAGCGTTACACTACATATAAAGAAGCTGTTACAGCTGCACAAAATAAAGGCATCAATGCAGTGAAATATGAAAATGAATACGTATGGATTAAGGACGGTTTTGCAGCGGCGAAGCAAATTTCTGGAGATACAATTAATATTTACGGTGATAATTTAAAAACAGTATATACGTACATTCAGTATGGAACGGAACTTAAAGTGTTAGAAGTTGGAGAAGATCGTGTGAAAGTACAACTCTCTGATTTAACAGGTTATGTGCAGAAAAATGAAGTCACTTTAATTCCTGAAAATGAAATGAAGAAGTCGTCCTATTACGTAAAACCAGATGGATATTTATATCACAGATATTTCACGTATAATACAAGTTCACCTAAATATGCAGAATATAGATTTGGTGCAGCCCCTTCATTCATGAAGCAAGGGGGATCAATGTATAGTGTAGATGGAAAAACATTCGGAAATGAAACGTTCTATCAATATTTTAATTACGTATCATTACGTTCGAAAACAGAGTACACGGCAGAACAATTAGATAGTTATATAAAATCAGTTAAAGCAGATTCTCCATTAATCGGTTTAGGTGCGAAATTTAAAGAAGTAGAAAGCAAGTATAATGTAAATGCATTATTCCTATATTCATTAGCAGCTCATGAGAGTGATTTTGGGACAAGCAGGCTTGCACGAGAAAAAAATAATTTATTTGGCTTAAATGCAACAGATAATAGTCCGTTTGGTAACGGTCTATCATTTAATTCCAAAGAAGATTGTATTGAACATGCTGCAAAAGTATATATGAGTGAAGGATATTTAAATCCAGGACATTGGCGCTATACGGCAACGTATACAGGTGATAAAGCTGGCGGTTTAAATATGAAATATGCATCTGATGCAAACTGGGGTAAAAAAGTAGCAGGGCATATGTTCCGTTTTGATTCGTACTTAGGTAAAAAAGAGTACAACAAATATAAACTTGCTCGTGTAACGAATAAGGTGGAAGCGAAAAAAGATCCTCGTACGTCGAATGAACGACTGTATAACTTAGCGGCAAATAAAGTTGTTACGATTACAGGAGAAGAAACGATAAATGGACAAGCATGGGTTAAAATCATTTCTGATGACCCTGCGGTAAATGAAGCATATGTTGCAAAAGAAAATATAGAATACGTAAAACAATAATAAAGAAAAAACAAAAAGACTGATCACCTAGAGGATTAGTCTTTTTGTTTGTCGAAAAAATGAATAAATGAGATGAATGCTATTTAATAACATTTATATGAAAATAATACCACTTTATAGAAAATAATAACAAATAATTCGACAAAATAACAAAAATAAAGTGTGTTTTTGTCGAAGAGTGTCGATAATTTTAAAAAGTATAAATTGTCATTTCATTTATATTATGTGCTATAATGCTATTTGTATATTAAATACAAGCGATGTATATGCGTTTACATATTAGAAAAGTTGATAAATATATAATTCGACAAAGATTGTGAATTTGTCGAATTATGCGATAAAAAATTCTTTAAAAAAAAAGAATTATGACGTATTATATACATGGTTTAACTTTTTGGAAAAAGATAGTATTTATTATGGCTAATAAATTACTAATCTCCAAAAAGTGTTTGTAGATTAATATATAAATTTAGTAAATCACTAGTTTTTCAAATACATATTTCTAAAGCTAGTATTATATTTCTCAAGGAGGAAATAGATCAATGGCAAAAAATAAGTCTTTTAACAAATTAATGGCTGGTACAATGACAGCTGCAATGGTAGCAGGAGTAGTAGCACCAGTTGCTGCATCTGCAGCAGAAAACGCATTTAAGGATGTTCCTGCAAATCACTGGTCTGCTGATGCGATCAATGACATGGCGAAAAAAGGTATCATCGTAGGTATCGGTGATGGTTTATTCGGATTTGGACAAGATGTAACACGTGCTCAAGTAGCTACTTTCATGGTAAAAGCGAAAGGTCTACAAAACGAAACAGCTACACCTTCATTCTCTGATGTTGATGCATCTAGCCCTTATGCTAAATTCATCGGTATCGCTGAGAAAAACAAAATCATGGCTGGTTTAGGCGAAGGTAAATTCGGTCCAAACGAAAAGTTAACTCGTGCACAAATGGCACAGCTTATCGTTAATGCATACGGATTCAAAGCTGACGACAAAAATAAACAAACTTTCAGTGACATCGACAACTTATCTTGGGCAACTGCAAAATCTTCAATCGAGACTCTTGCTAGCCTTAAAGTTGTATCTGGTGTAGGTGAAGGTAAATTCGATCCAAACGGCGTTGTATCTCGTCAACAAGCGGCTCAATTCATTTACAATGCAATGACTTACAAGCCAGCAGAGCAAGTTGAAGTGAAAGTAACTTCTGTTAAAGCTCTTTCTAAAACATCTGTTGAAGTGAAATTCGACAACAAAGTAGACGCTGTTAAAGCTGAAAACTTCACTATTAACGGTGCTGCTGTTAAATCAGCAACATTATCTGAAGACAAGAAAACTGCTACATTAGACGTATCAGGTTTAGAACTTGACACTAAATATTCTGTAGCAATTAAAGACGTTCTAGTTAACACGAAAAAACTTGACCTAGGAACGCATGAATTCCAAACACTTTCTGTAGCTGACCTATGGGAGCTTAAAGTTGATGTAAAAGACGCTCAACTTGACGCTGACGGTGCAGACAACACAGAAGTAACATTTAGCTTAATTGACAAAGCTACAAACAAAGTAGACGAAAAAGCTGACGATATCGTACTTGCATTAAACACAACTTACGGTAACTTAGCTCATAACCGTGTAACAATTCAAGATGGTAAAGCTACAGTAGTTTTAACTTCTGAATTCAGTCCAAAAGAATTAACTGCAAAAATCGATGCACAATTAATCGAAGCTTCTGAAGACTACAAGCACTTAATCGGTAAAGTATTAGGTACAACTAACGTTAAATTTGTACCAGCTACAAATACTGGTAATCCAGAAGAAAAACGTCAATTATCTGTAGTAAAAGCAGAGTCTAACCAAGCTGATCGCGTAGTAGCTTACTTCGATAAAGACGTTACACTTGCTGACTTTATTGCGACAACTTCTACTGGCGATTTAAAATTAACTGCTGATAAGAAAGCTTACGTATTAAAAAATAACGTATCTGTTGAGCAAGAAGGCAAGAACGATATCAAAATTAAAGGTATCCGTGCAGTATCTGGAAATAAAAAAGCTGTTGAGCTTATCTTAGAAAAAGATAGCGCATTAATCGATAACAAAGAAGTAAAAGTAAAAGCTGATATTACAGTACCTTCTGAAACTAAGTTTGTATTAACAGACGCTCGTGTACCAGAAGTAACATCTGTAAAAGCTGAAGGCTTAAATACACTTAAAGTTAAGTTCTCTGAAGCAGTAGCTGAAGGTACATTCAAAATTGATGGTCAATTCGACAGCAGCAAATTCGATGTAACATATGGCGAATTTAACCCAGTTACATTCCAAGATGATCGTAACGTAGCGACTATCACATTAAAAGATTCTTATAAAGAAGCTGCTAAAGGTGCAAAAGCTGGATTCTTTATGCCTGGTAAGCACTCTCTACAAGTTTCAAGCTTAAAAGATTTCGCTGCATTAACTGACAATGCTAACATCGGTTCTACTCAAAACTTATCATTCGAAGTAGCAGAAGATAAAACAAAACCATCTGCAGCAGTGAAAGTAGAATCACCAGAGCAATTCCGCGTTGCATTCAGCAAAGGAATTAAAGAACAAGATCTTCAAAATGTAATTAAATTACAAAAACAAGTTGTTAACCCAGATACAAAAGCTGTAGAGTGGAAAACAACTGACGTGCCATTCAACGTTAAAAAAGTTGCTAGCGGTGACTATGTAATTGAATTAACGAAAGACTGGACAGAAATTTACAATACTAAAGGTACGAAAAATAACTACTACAACGATAAATACCGTATCCAAATTGCAAAAGATACGTTAACTAGCGCTACAAACGGTGAGAAAAATGATGAGCTAAACTTAAGCTTAAACTATGATGGTTCACCATTAAATACACCAGATACGAAGAGCCCAGTTATTAAAGATATCGTTGGAACAGATGTATTAGGTAAATTCGTTGTAACAATGGATGAGCCTGTAAAATTAGCTAGTAAAGATGATGCTGGTGAAACATTAAACCAAGATCAAACTAAATTACCTGAAACAAGTGTTCAATTTATCGGTAAAGATAAAGATGGCAAAACTGTGACATTCGATGGAACAGTTGGCGGATATGCTGATGGACACACTGGTGCTGACATGAGCTTCGAAGTTAGCTGGAACGCTGGAGAGACTACTCCACAAACTGTAGTAGATGCAGGTGGAAACACTGTTTGGACAGTAGTTGTTAAGTCACTTTCTGATGATGTAGGTAACACTGCAGCAACAGTTACAAAAGACTTTGCAATTAAGAAAACACCAGAAGCTGAGAAGCAAGATACACCATTCAAAATCGTAACTGTGACTGGTGAAGAAAAAGACGCTAATGATGTAGTAACAATTACATTCACTGAAGGCGTTCAATTCAAAGGTGGCGTACATGATGCTACTAACCCAGCTCAGTACACATTAAATGGTCAAAAGTTACCAACTGGTACTCAAATCTCAGTTGAAGATAAAGATGCAAAAGCTGAAGGTTTAGAAACAGTAGTTATCACATTACCTAAAGGTCAATTGAAAAACTCTGCATCTAATACAATCACTGTGAACAAAAACTTAACTTCACATGATGGTTCTGTATTAGAAGGCGGTTTCGAAAAAACTTTCCAAGTTAAGTAATAAATAATTATACTCACTTATCGTAAATGAGTATGAGAAAACCCACTGTAAGATTTCTTACAGTGGGTTTTTATTTTTTAGGGAATGTAAAGGGGGATAATTGCTCTACCAATTTGTTAATCAAGATAAAAGTGTCGTTACAGCGCGTATGTAATAGTTTTACGCGACGTGCAGTTCATTGTAAATGGTAGTAGAAACTGTATTGAGCGAAAGTACAATGAAGAGTACGATAAAAAGGGGATAGATTAGAAAAGGTGCTCCAAAAGCCAGTGTAACTGACTCTTTGGGGCACCTTTTTTTTGCTATTCAATTTCCAAATCAACAACCATATAAGCAAGTATGACAGTAAAGAATATACTTACAGCTGGTGCTGTTAATACGTGGCCGGACATAAAGGCTATGCCGAGTGATAGGACGAGTGTGCTAGCTAGTAGCATATGTTTTACGCTAAATAGTTTCTTGAAGTTTGTTATCAAGCGAATGAATATTTTTATACCGAAATAAAGAAGTGGCAGTAAGTACATAAGGAAGCCGACAATTCCGAATGCGAAGAATAGGTCGTGGAAGTCCATTTCGACCAATTTCATTTTCGTTGTATAGTTACCGGCGTATCCCATTCCAAATAGTTTTTGAGATAGTGGTGCTTCTTTATAGTATTGTTTATATACTTTTAAAAATTTGTCGCGATCACTGTAAATTAAACTTTTCATTTCAGAGTCTGTTAGTTCGCCTTCTTTATGTTCTTCTTCTGTAACTACTTTTCCTTCTTTTCGGTCTTTTTCTTCTTGTGCTGATTTTTTGTATTCATACATTTGTAAATGGATACTCATATTTTTTGCGATAGGAGTGTGCGGTGTAAGGACTAGTAATCCTCCTAATACGACAGCCGCAACAACTGTGTTTACAAGATGTGTGAATCCTTTTCTTTCTTTTTTGCGGTTCATCATATATTCAATGAATGAGAATAAAAGTGCTACGCCAAGTGTAGCAACAATTGCACCATATCCTACTTTCGTTCCGACCATAATGCTTGCATACATCGCGAGTACAGTTGGAATCCAGTAATAAAATTTCGAGAAAGAAGTTGTTTTATGAACTGAGTATAAGACAACAATTGGGAACATAATTGCAAAAATAGCACTTAAATCATTTCCCGCAAAGAACCAACCTCTTGAACCGATTTTGGAGTGCGGGTAGCTTTGGAAATCTGTTCCTGTTACCATTGCCGCAATGAGTGAAATACTCAAAATTAACGTTGCATATAAGAAATAGGTAATGATTTTATGAAATACATATTCGTTATTTTTTAATTCTTTTAATACGATAATATATCCAAACAGCAGTACAATTGGATATACACTTTTCAAAATAAATTTCACTTCTTCTCCAAATGAAACTGGAGATTTGACCATTACATTATTCACAAGGCCAATTGCGAGTACGATGCCAAAGAGACATAAGTAGAGAATATACCTTTTCGCGCCGTGTTGTTTATGATGAAGAAGTAGATAACCTAATGCAAGAAGCATAAAGGCGAAACGGACTACGATTCCGACTGTTGCGCTCATGTGTAATACATAGATTGAAAAAGATGTTAATAAATCTAAAATTGGTTGAAACACAATGAATAGCAGTAGGAAATGCGGGAAGTAGTTATCCGTCTGTTTTAACTTAGTAACCATATGTGCCTCCATTTCTTCATTCCTTTATTTCAGCACTTCTATATATAATAGGAAGGAAAATGAATTTCTATATTTGATTTTTTATATCAAACTTAAGAATACACCATTTCATTGTAATGGTAAATAGATGAAAAGTATGGATAAACCGACTTTAATTGCTATATTTTTCAACGGAATTGTATGTTTTATACGAGGCTATATACAAATTACGCGATTATTAGACAGAAAATTAAGAAAAAAGAAGGGTTTTTCACCTGCTTTCTATAATTATATAAGTATAATCTTTATCCCACTTTAATGGGCAGTAAGATCCCCAGCTCAAAATGCAGCGAAAGCAAAGAAGTTAGGTAGGGGTCGGGCTGCCCATAAAAGTCCGATTGGTTCAACTAATAATCAGTGGGGGGTGAAGAAAACCCCCACTGATTAAAGTTTCACTTTATGTAGAAAAGAGGGGTATATAATGGAAGTAACAAGTAAAACAGAATCTGTCATTGTGAAATATGAAGGGCACGTTGCAACGATTATGGTCAATCGTCCAGAGGTGTTAAATGCATTAGATGAGCCAACTTTAAAAGAGCTATTACAAAAACTGAAAGAAGTAGCGGAGAGTTCTGCGCACATTGTTGTGCTATGCGGAAACGGCCGTGGTTTTTCTGCTGGTGGAGATATTAAATCGATGCTTTCAAGTAATGATGAAAGCAAGTTTGATGGTATTATGAATACTATTTCTGAAGTTGTTGTAACTTTATATACGATGCCGAAGCTTGTTATTAGTGCGATTCATGGACCAACTGCTGGTCTTGGATTAAGTATTGCCTTAACAGCTGACTATGTGATGGCGGATATTTCATCCATTATTGCGATGAACTTTATTGGAATCGCTTTAATTCCAGATGGTGGCGGCCATTTCTTCCTTCAAAAGCGCGTCGGTGAAAATATGACGAAGCAAATTATTTGGGAAGGAAAGAAATTATCAGCAACAGAAGCGCTTGATATCGGCTTAATTGATGAAGTAATCGGTGAGGATTTCCAAACGGCTGTGAAGCAAAAAATTAGTGAATGGTCACAAAAGCCGATTAAAGCGATGGTTCAAACGAAGCAAATTTTATGTGAAGTAAATCGTTCTAATTTAGAACAAACATTGCAGCTTGAAAAACGCGGCCAATATGCGATGAGACAAACAGCGGATCATAAAGAAGGCATTGCTGCATTTTTAGAAAAACGTTTGCCAGCATTTAAAGGGGAATAAAGTGAAATTTTAAGTAATGATAGTTTTACTGCTGGTTAATTTAAGGTAAAGGGGAGAAAGTGCTAACACATTTTAGTATAATTGTGTTAGCACTTTTTTTAAGGAGTAATATATGAAGAAAATTATCGGTGTTATCGGCATAATTGTAATAGCATATTATGCGTTACATAGTACACCATCTATGGCGGTACGGACTGCTTTGTTTTTTGAAGGACATCCAAGCGTTGCGTTTTCTGGCGAGGTAACGAAAGAAAAAGATGTGAAAAAAGAAGCAATTCCAGATGAGTACCAAACTTTATATGGTAAGGAAGAAGAATCAGAGCACTATTTCTTTCCACACGTAAGAGCACATGGATCAGGAATTGATATGCTTAGTGCGTGCGTGAAGAAAAAATGGTTTTTCTATACAGCAGAGCTCGGATGTTATTAAACATAGGAGGATGAATGATGTCAGCATATAACAAGTTAGTAAGAGACCGTGTTCCAGAGAAGATTTTGATGTCTGGAAAAACATATACAGCGCAAAAATTAACAGGACACGCATACATACAAGCTTTAGCGAAAATTGGAACGGAAGAAATTCGTGAATTTGCTTCCATGAAAGAGCGTGAACATGCGCTTGATTCTCTTGCAGATGCACTGGAAGTGATCATCTCATTAGCGCGTGCAGAAGGTGCAACAATTGAAGATGTAGAACGTCTTCGTAAGCAAAAAGAAATAGAGCGCGGTGGGTTTGAAAGAGGTATTTATTTATTAGATGTGTCAGAAGAATAGTTTCGTAGGGAAAGCATAGCGTTAGTGAGTAACGCTATGTTTTTTTGTTGCAATTAAACTAATAATGAAGAAGATAGCTGTTAATACCCAGCCAATTGTAATAGAAGTAGTAGTGTGAACTGCATAAGAAACTTGTAAACAAAATAATGATGCTAAAAACCAAATGAGTGCAATGTGTATATATTTTTTTGATATATTCATATTTTATAACTCCTTTTATATACTAAAAAGAATTTTACTACAATTTAGAAAATTAGGCTATATGAGTAGAGGATTTATAGTAAATTCGGTATACTGAATAGTAGAGAAAATGAGGAGGAAACGACAATGGCACATCATGCGAAAGAAACGATGGAATTGATTAAGGAGCTTGTCTCTATTCCGAGTCCATCTGGAAATACAGAGAAAATCATTCGTTTTATTGAAAACTATGTAAGTGAGTGGAACGTAGAAACGAAGCGTAACAATAAAGGCGCTCTTATTTTAACGGTAAAAGGGAAAAATGATGCACAGCACCGTTTATTAACGGCGCACGTTGATACGTTAGGTGCGATGGTGAAAGAAATTAAGCCTGACGGTCGTCTAAGTCTTTCTATGATTGGCGGATTTCGCTGGAACTCTGTAGAAGGGGAATATTGCGAAATTGAAACATCAAGTGGTAAGACGTATACAGGAACGATTTTAATGCATCAAACATCTGTGCATGTATATAAAGATGCAGGTGAAGCAAAACGTGACGAGAAAAATATTGAGGTTCGTATTGATGAGCGTGTCTTTTCAGCTGATGAAGTACGCGAATTAGGAATTGAAGTAGGAGATTTCGTTTCATTCGATCCGCGCGTTCAAACTACAGAGAGTGGATACATAAAATCACGTCATTTAGATGACAAAGTAAGTGTTGCGATTTTATTAAAGTTAATTAAGAGATTACAAGATGAAAACGTAACATTACCATATACAACTCATTTCTTAATTTCTAATAATGAAGAGATTGGATACGGTGGTAACTCTAACATTCCAGAAGAAACGGTTGAGTATTTAGCGGTTGATATGGGAGCGTTAGGTGATGGACAAGCATCTGATGAATATACAGTATCTATTTGTGCAAAAGACTCTAGTGGTCCGTATCATTATGCACTGCGTAAACATTTAGTAGAGCTTGCGAAAACAAACAATATCGAATATAAAGTAGATATTTATCCGTACTACGGATCGGATGCATCAGCTGCGATTCACGCTGGATTTGATGTGAAACATGCATTAATTGGAGCGGGTATTGATTCTTCTCATGCATTTGAGCGTACACATGAAAGTTCGATTGCACATACAGAAGCGTTAGTATATGCGTATGTAATGTCTCATTTAATTGAAGGATAATTTTATAGAAAATAGAGAGGGCTGATTGAAAATGTTATTTTTAATCAGCTTTTCATTTTGTGGATAATTAATCGTTTTTTGAAATGTATTTATATTTATTATTCCTTATATGTTTATATTTAATAATATAGACAGGAAACGTATTTACTACAGTGATAGAATGTTATAAACTATTATAGGAGTTATTTACCAGTTAATATTTTTAATATTATTTTGATTAAGAGAATTTTATAAAATGTGAGGTTTCGAGAGGAGATTTGTTTTTCATGAAGTACAAAGCAATCGCTGCTGGTATGTTAGCAGCAAGTTTACTAGCTTATCCAGTTAGTAGTTTAGCAGAAACGAAGAAGTTTTCAGATGTTGCAGACGACTCATTTGCAAAAGACGCAATTTACTATTTAGTAGAGCGAGATGTAATTAGCGGTATGACAAGTGATACGTTTGCACCAAAAGGTCTTTTAACACGTGCGGAAGCAGCGACAATTATAGCGAAAGCAATTGGATTAAAAGTGGATCCAGCTGGGAAACCATCTTTTAATGATTCAAAAAATCATTGGGCAACTCAGTATATTGCAGCAATTGAAAAAGAAAATATTATTGCAGGCCGAGGAGCAGGCGTATTTGATCCTGATGGAAAAGTAACGCGTGCTGAAATGGCTTCTATGCTTGTTAAGGCTTATAAATTAAAAGGTTTAGTACAAGCCCCAATCACGAATAAATTTACTGATTTAGAAGATCACTTCGGTAAAGAAGCAGCAAATATTTTAGTAGCGTTAGAAATTTCTGCGGGTACCGGGAAGACAATTTGGAGTCCAAATCAGTCTATACCACGTGAGCAAGCAGCGCAAATGACGTATAAAGCGGACAAGCTAAAGAAAAATAATGATAATACGAGCAAACCAGAAGAAACAACGAAGGAAATGTATATAGATCGTAAGTTCATTACATATCATCAACCATCTTTATCTTCAGGAATTACTGACTTGCAACATGATCCACAAAAAGTTGTAGTAAAAGAAGAGCGAGATGGATGGATTAAAATTGTAACGAGCAAAGGTGAGAAATGGACACCTTTAAAAGAAAAAACAGAAGTTATTAATGAAGGATTTACAACATATGCAGAAGCGTCACATTCTTCTAAAGTGCTAGCGAAACGTGAAGCGCAAAAAGTAGTAGTTATTGAAGAAAAAGATAGCTGGATTCGTATCCGTACAAATAGTGGTTTCCAGTGGGTAGATAAAAATCAATTAAACCCAGTAAAACAAGAGAACTTCCTAGAAGGTAAAGCGATTATTATTGATCCAGGTCACGGTGGAATTGACTCGGGTAATGTTGGTTATTACGAGAAAGAAAGTCAAATCGTATTAGACACATCTTTACGATTACAAAAAATATTTGAGAAAAAGACACCATTTACTGTGAAGTTAACACGTACGAACGATACACGCCCAGGAGTAAATTCTAGTGATTCTTTAATAAAAAGAGTAGAATTTGCTAAAGAAAATAAGGGTGATATCTTCGTAAGTATTCACGGTAACGGTTCGGATGAAAAAGATGGACACGGTACAGAAACATTCTATTATGCAGCAGCACCGACAAAATCAACGAATCCATATACGGAAGACAGTCGCTTATTAGCAGACAAAATTCAAAAACGCCTTGTAGCAGCACTTGGAACACATGACCGTGGTGTGAAAAAGGATATTTGGTACGTAGTAAAATATAATACAATGCCAGCTGTACTAACAGAATTAGCATTTGTAGATAATAAGAATGATGCAAATAAACTCGCTACAGCAGCACAGAAACAACGTGCAGCAGAAGCGATTTATCAAGGCATTTTAGATTATTACGAAGCAAAGGGTAATAACGTATCTTCTTTCCGTTAATAAATCAAAAGAGATTGCCAATGGGCAGTCTCTTTTATTTATTAGGGTTTCTCTTTATTTCCGGCATGTGATATCATTTAATTTTACGTTAAAAAGATATTCGAATAATTGTAATCATAATAATTTTAAACGATAGAGGATGATCATAGATTGAATAATCATAGTAAAACACCTGCATGTATATATACGTATGCGTTTCGTGAGGAGGAGCGTGCTTTATGTTACTTGGAAATGCGCTCTTTCTTTGGAATGGAATCTCACGTTAATATTTTGAAAAGTGATGTCAAAATTGAACCGAGTAGAAGTGCGTTTATAAAAGAGCGCGTTGAGGTTATGTATGAAGGCGACGACTTAGACAGCATTCTAAAACAAGTGGAACAAATTGATTTGGCGGGGGCATCATTTAAAGTTATTTTCGTTAAAATTAATGACCTTGGGAAAGAAAATAAAATTGAATATGGGGAAAGACGCCTCATTGAACGCGACCTCGGTATGCATATTGAAGGAGAAGCGGATGTTCGTAATCCAGAGCGTGTATTCGGGATTGTTCCTCTTGGAGGACGCTGGTACTTCGGACACTATGTAGAAAGTGAGCCAGTTTGGTATCATCACATAAAAAAACCGCATAGTTATTCGACATCTCTTAGCACACGTGTTGCGAGATCCGTTGCCAATATTGCTGTACCAAATCCAGATGGAGTACGAGCAATTGACCCGTGCTGCGGTATTGGAACAGTAGTAGTAGAAGCACTTTCTATGGGGATTAACATCGTTGGTAGAGATATTAATCCACTTGTTGTGCTTGGAACGAGAAAAAACATTGCACATTTCGGGTTTGAAGGAACAGTAACAAAAGGTCCAATCGAGGAAATTACGGAGAACTACGACGTTGCCATTATCGATATGCCGTACGACTTATTTACGCATGCCACACCAGAAGACCAGTTCTCCATTCTTTCAAGTGCGCGCCGCATCGCTAAAAAGGTAATCGTTGTCACGATGGAAACAATGGACGACATGATCCATGAAGCAGGATTTGAAATTACAGATCGCTGTGTTACAAGAAAAGGATCATTTACTAGACAAATTCTTGTTTGTGAATAAGAAAAGAAGGTCACCCGTTTGGGTGACCTTTTTTGTTTGGTATTGGTGTGTGATTGGTTGGTAGTGTAGATAGATGAATTGGCGAAATTTGTCGGTAAGTCGATATCCTATGTCGAATCGTCGATATATTGTGCTAAATCGTTGATATATTCCGAGAATCGCCGATATCGCTACATTAGTATATTACTGTTCTTTTAATTTCTCTTGTTGTGCGATGAGTAAATTACGTAAGACGTGTCCGCGGTAACTTTCTAGTTTGCGCCCTTCGTGATAGCGCACGCCTAATTTTTTTAATTCGGCTACGTACCAGCCTTTTGTTCCGTAATACATGGGATCACTTCCTTTTTGCTTTTGAACAGTATATGTGGTGGGGGGAGAGAATTTTCTTTTTTATTCATAAAATTCGCGAAAATGATTATTGAATATTCAGTCTAATTGTATTATGATTAACTTATTATCGGATGACAGTGATTAGCCTCTCTGTAAGCCCGGGTGTATGTTTTAAAAATGAAATAGCGGAACTTCTTTCCACTTGAACTTCCTTAGCAGGAGGACGAGCCATAAGGATAGGGGCAGTAAAATTCAATGCGTTTGTATGCGTTGTTTTTCTGGCTCTTTTTATTTTTTATTTAAAGTAGGAGGGGATTTAAAGAAAGCGTTGTCAATGGAGTGTGGCGCACGTTCATGCTAATGGAGGGGCTGGTGGATTGTTTGGCTAAAGAGAAAAAAGAGTTACAAAAAGATTTAAAAACACGGCATATAACAATGATTTCAATTGGCGGGGTTATCGGGGGCGGTTTGTTTGTAGGAAGTGGAACGATTATTCAATCGTCAGGGCCGGCTGCAATTTTGTCCTACATTATTGGTGCTTTAATGGTTGTGCTCGTGATGCGGATGTTAGGGGAGATGGCAGCGGAAAATCCGGATAGTGGTTCTTTCGCAACGTATGCGAACAAAGCAATTGGACCGTGGGCCGGGTATACGATCGGATGGTTATATTGGTTTAACTGGGTCATTATTATCGCAATTGAAGCGGTGCTTTTAGGCGTAATGATCAATAATTGGTTTCCTTCGATTCCAGCATGGATCGCAAGTTTATGTATGGTTCTATTAATGACGATGACGAATGTATATTCAGTAAAATTGTACGGTGAGTTTGAATATTGGTTAGCGTTTATTAAAGTGGTGGCGATTGTTGCGTTTTTAATTTTAGGAATTTCGATGTTCTTTGGTCTCGTTCCAGGAGTAGATAGACCGACTCTTTCTATTATTACAGAACACGGTGGTTTCTTCCCGAATGGAATTGTCCCTGTTTTACTGAGCGTTGTGTTTATTTCGTTCTCGTTATCAGGGAGTGAAGTTGCAGCGATTGCAGCCGGAGAATCGGAAAATCCAGAGAAGAATGTTATACGAGCTATTAATAGTGTAGTATGGCGTCTTATGCTTTTCTTCGTCGGATCAGTAACGATTTTAGTTATGTTTATTCCGTGGACGGATAAGGAATTATTGAAACTTCCATATGCAAGTTTATTTAATATGGCAGGAGTACCTGCAGCCGCAGAAATTATGAATGGTGTTGTATTTTTATCACTACTTTCCGTTATGAACTCAGGGATTTATACGAGTTCGCGTATGCTATTTTCACTTGCGAAAAAAGGTGATGCTCCGTCTGCTTTTTCAAAGTTAAATAGTAGAGGGACGCCGGTTATCGCAATTTATGCGAGTATCGTATTTGCATTTATTTGCGCGATGTTGAAGTTTATATCTCCTGATAAACTGTTTGCATTTTTAGCGAATAGTTCGGGCGGGGTAACGATGCTGATGTATATGTTCGTTGCCATTTCTCATGTCAAGTTAAGACGAGAAAGGGAACTTGAAGGGGCTGGGAAGCTGAAAGTGAAAATGTGGTTATTCCCTTATCTCACATATGCAACGCTTTTGATGATTATTACGATATTTGTTTCACAAGCGTTTATAGCAGATATGCGTATGCAGTTTTACATGACATTACTAGCTACGATCGTAGTAATAATCAGTTATTTTTTACGAGTTAAAAAGTTAGATAAGCAAAAGTCGAATGATTTTACGATGATAAAAGATTCGGAAGTTAGCCTAGAAAAAGAATAAGAAAAGGGGTATATACTATGTTGAAAGAGAAGAAGGATATTATAACTACAAAATCTAGCATATTACATGAAAGAAGAAAGAATGCGGTGCCAGAAGGGCCTTACAATATTACAGAGTTGTATGTGCAATCAGCAAAAGGCGCGATTATTACGGATGTAGATGGCAATGAATTAATCGATTTTGCAGGTGGAATTGGTATGCAAAATGTCGGGCATTGTCATCCGAAAGTAGTAAAGGCGATTCAAGATCAAGTGGAGTCTTCGATTCATAGTTGTTTTCATGTAGCGCCGTATGAAAGTTATATTGCACTGGCGGAAAGACTGAATGAGTTAACGCCAGGTGATTGTAAGAAAAAAACGATGTTTGCGAATAGTGGTGCGGAAGCGGTAGAAAATGCGGTGAAGATTGCTAGAAAAGCTACTGGAAGAAGTGCGATTGTTTCATTTGAGCGTGCATATCACGGGCGTACGCTGTTAACGATGTCACTGACAAGTAAGGTAAAACCATATAAACATGGATTTGGTCCGTTTGCATCAGAAGTATACAAACTACCATATCCGTACTATTACCGCGCGGAAGAAGGACTGTCGCAAGAAGAAGTAGACGCGCAAATTTTGGCCTATTTCGAACGCTTTATGTTAGAGGAAGTAGCAAGTGATAATATCGCCGCGATTATTTTGGAACCGCTTCAAGGAGAAGGCGGGTTTATCGTTCCGACGACTACGTTTATGCAAGGTGTTCGAAATATTTGTGATAAGTATGGAATCATTATGATTGCGGATGAAATTCAAACTGGTTTTGCTCGTACGGGAAGTTTATTTGCAATGGATCATTTCGGCGTAGTTCCTGATTTAATGACTTTTTCAAAATCAATCGCTGCTGGTATGCCGCTTAGTGCAGTAACAGGAAGAGCAGATTTGATGGATGCACCTGGGCCAGGTCAATTAGGTGGTACTTTCTCAGGAAGCCCGGCTGCTTGCGCGGCTGCATTAGCTGTTTTAGATGTAATTGAAGAAGAGAATTTAGTAAATCGTGCTGTAGAAATTGGCGAGCGCATGATGACAGTGTTTCATAGCTGGAAGGAGAAATATGAAATAGTTGGTGATGTGAGAGGTCTTGGTGCTATGACTGCCATTGAGCTTGTAAAAGATAAAGGGACGAAAGAGCCAGCGTCAGAAGAAGTGAAAGCGATTTTGAAAGAAACGCATAGTAAAGGGGTCATTACGATAAGCGCTGGTATTTATAGTAACGTACTTCGCTTCTTACCACCTCTCGTTATAACGGATGAACAGCTTGAAGAAGGGCTTACTATTTTAGAAGCAGCAATTGCAAAACGATCAAAATAAAAACGGCGGGGGCAGGGGAATGAAGTATTTCAATTATATAAACGGTGAATGGAAAGAACCTTCCACGAATGCATATGTAAAAAACTATAATCCGCATAACGGGGAAGTATTAGGTGAATTTCCGTTTAGTTCAGTAGAAGATACGAGAGTCGCAATCGCATCAGCGAAAGAAGCTTTTCATACGTGGCAAAAGTTATCGTTTCAAGAGAGAGCGAGTTATTTATGGAAAGCGGCAGCTATTTTAAAAGAAAAGGTAAATGAAGTGGGCCTAGATGTAACAAGTGAAGAAGGAAAGACGATTGCAGAAGGAATAGGAGAGACGAAGCGGGCGATTAGCATTTTGGAATATTATGCAGCAGAAGCAAATCAACCAATCGGAGAGATTATCCCGTCTGCTAATGAAAGTACAATGCTTTACAGTAAACGTGTAGCTGTAGGTCCGGTTGGATTAATTACGCCGTGGAATTTTCCGATTGCCATTCCAGTGTGGAAAATGGCGCCGGCACTTATTTACGGAAATACGGTTGTCATTAAGCCAGCTGAAGTGACGCCAAAATCGGTGTACCATCTTGTAAATGCGTTTCATGAAGCTGGTATTCCGGCGGGTGTTATCAATTGCGTATTCGGAAAAGGGTCTGAAGTTGGAGCAGAATTAACGGGGAATCCAGATATACAAGCGGTTTCTTTTACCGGCTCGAATCACGTAGGAAATATCATTCAAAAAGCAGCCGTTGAAACAAGAAAAAAAGTTCAATTAGAAATGGGCGGGAAAAATCCGTTAGTTGTATTAAACGATGCTGACATTGAAAAGGCGGTAACTATTGCGATAAAAGGTGCGTTTATGTCAACAGGACAAAAATGTACCGCAACAAGTAGAGTAATAGCTGAAGAGGAAATTTATGAAGCGTTCAAGGATCGACTGTTGCAGCGTACAGAAGCTCTTACAGTTGGGAACCCGCTAAATCCTGATACATTTATGGGACCATGCGTTTCCAAGGGACAACAGCAATCTGTGTTATCGATGATTGAAGTAGGAAAAGAAGAGGCTTCTTTACTGTATGGAGGCGGCGTACCAGATGAAACTGAACTACAAAATGGTTGTTACGTATTACCGACTATTTTTGAAAATGTAGACGGAGATGCACGAATTGCGAAAGAAGAAATTTTCGGCCCAGTTATTTGTTTATTTAAAGTAAATAGTTATGAAGCAGCTGTTTCTTTAGCGAATGATACAGAATACGGACTCAGTGCATCGATTTGTACGAATAATTTAAGTTTATCGCAACGGTTTATTGATGATATGGAAGTTGGAATGGTTCATGTGAATTCAGAAACTGCAGGAGCAGAGCCACAAGTTCCGTTTGGCGGAATGAAAAACTCTAGTGCTGGACCGCGTGAGCAAGGAAAAGCGGCGAAAGAATTTTACACGAGAATGAAGACAGTATACGTAGATCGAGTATAAACACTAAAAAACATAGTAACGGAGGATAAAATATGCGTAAAGGGACATTTTTTATGGCAGGACACGCGAGACTTCCGAAAGGGATGGCTGTTCGCAGTATGTATGAAACATTAACAATTACAATTGAGGCAGATCATAAATATCATGTCATTATTGAAGCATCATGTACGCTTGCAACAGAACACGGCAGGGACTTCGTCGCTCAAATTTTGAGAGGACATAGTTTACGAGATGGTATCGAAGAAATCGTTCAAGATATTACAGATCATTATCAAGGAAAAGCGCAAAATGCGATAGTTAGTGCGGTAAAAGATTTGCACCGCCAATATGTAAGTTATTTAAATGATGAACAGCCACAAGGTGAGTATGAGGAAACAACACCATAAAAACTGTCTAGTTTATTATCGTAAACGAGAGCCAGTTGTATTTCCGTTAACGGGATACGACTGGCTTTTTATATCCCGCTTTAATGGGCAGTAAGACCCCCACCTCGAAATTCAGCGAAAGCAAAGAAGTTAGGTGGGGGATCAACTGTCCATAAAAGTCCGATTGGTTCAACTAATAATCAGTGGGGGATGAAGAAAACCCCCACTGATTAAAGTTTCACTTTATTGAGGAGGCAAGGAATATGAAAAAGTTAAATGACGTGCAGGTTGTAAAGCAAGAGGCGAAAAAAAGAGGATGTGCAGAAAGCAAAGGAATTTGTAAAATGTGTAAAGTATGTCGAGAAAATAATAAAAAACGAATTGACAGTTAGAATATTTTGAATTATTATTTAATTAATAAGATCCCTTTGAGAAATTAGCCTTCTCTAAATTCGATCTTGCCTACCTGTTTTACACATATTTTCATATGAACTGTCTATTATTATTGTACTTTAAGAGATTAAAGAACACTCGTAATTATGAGCCAGTTGTATGTATCTGCGATTGTTATGTCGTGGATACGTATGACTGGCTTTTTGCTGTTAGGGCAGTAAGACCGGATCTCAGCATACAGAAGATAAGGATAACTGTCTGTAAAAAGCGTCAATACGTTCTTCATATTTCATTTAGGGAGGAATTAAAATGTCGATTATTACAGAACAAAGTGCGAAGATGAAGTTTGCAAAAAAATATGAGGGGTATGAAATTGTTCCTCATCCAGAGCATAAACGTTTATATCATATCGTATTAAATCAGCAGTTGCTTAAGCAGTTTTTTGAAGAGGTAAAAGGGTATTCAGAGCAGTCACTGCAATACATTCCTTATTCTAGGTTTAATCTTGCTGACGGAATGAGAAAGATTTTTGGGCAATCGTTTATGGATAACATTCGCGGCATTATTCATGATCGTGAAACGGGCGGATTTACAATTGGGGTACAAGGCGAAACGGTAGATCCAGCAGATTACGTGAAATTTGCGACAGCATTAACACACTTAATTGGGACACCAAACTTTGATGCAATGACAGGAACGTATTATGCTAGATTTAATGTAAAAGATACAGATAGTAGTGATTCTTATCTTCGCCAAGCGTACCGATTATTTACACTTCATACAGACGGAACATTCGTTGATGAGCCGACAGATTGGCTTCTTATGATGAAGATTGAAGAACAAAATGCAGTAGGCGGGGAATCACGTTTACTACATTTAGACGATTGGGAAGATCTGCAGAAATTTAGAAATCATTCGCTCGCATCTGTTAAAGTTACGTATAAAGCGCCACCAAGTAAAAATTCGCAAGAAATCGTCTATCGTGAAACATTCTTTGATGTAAATAACGCACCGTGCATTTGCTTTATCGATCAGTTCGCGTATCCAGATAATATTGAACAAGCAAACTATCTAAAAGATTTATCGTACTCAGTTGAGAATTCACCAGCAACACATGCATTGAAATTACCAATTGGTGATTTAGTTCTTTTAAATAACTTATTTTGGATGCACGGAAGAGCGGCATTCGAAAAAAATAAAGATTTATATAGAGAACTAATGCGTCAGCGTGGTTGTTTTTCTAAATAATATGTACGGCGGGTCTTGCAAAGAGACCTGCCTTTTATACTATTAAGGGGGAAGTAGGATGTATGACTTTATAATTATTGGCGGAGGAATTGTTGGCCTTTCAACGGGAATGGCTTTAACGAAAAAATTCCCTCATGCGAAAATTGCAATCATTGAAAAAGAAAAGGAACTCGCACATCATCAAACTGGACATAATAGCGGTGTCATTCATTCTGGCATTTACTATAAACCAGGAAGTTATAAAGCGAAGTTTGCAAAAGAAGGAAACGCAGCGATGGTCCAATTTTGTGAAGAACATGACATCGCTTATGACATGTGCGGAAAAGTAATTGTCGCAACAGAAAAAGAAGAACTCCCTCTTTTACATAATTTATATGAGAGAGGCTTACAAAACGATTTACATATCGCAAAAATAGATAAAGAAGAATTAGCCGAAATTGAACCGCATGTAAAAGGACTTGGCGCAATCCGTGTTCCTTCTTGCGGAATTGCTGATTATAAAGGCGTCAGTTATGCATTCGCCCGCTTCATTCAGGAAAGTGGCGGAGAAGTGCATGTAGGAACAACCGCAGAACGTATTACAGAAAAGAAAGACGCTGTCACAATTGAGACGAACCAAGGCACATTTAAAACAAAATTTCTCATTAACTGCGCCGGCTTACATAGCGATCGCATTGCGAAAAAGACAGGCATATTAACAGATATGAAAATCGTTCCGTTCCGCGGTGAGTATTACGAACTCGTCCCGGAAAAACGCCATCTCGTAAAACATTTAATCTACCCAGTCCCAAACCCTGAATTCCCGTTTCTAGGTGTTCATTTTACAAGAATGATAAACGGAGACGTCCATGCAGGGCCAAACGCAGTATTAAGCTTCAAGCGCGAAGGCTACACGAAAAAAGACTTCGACATAAAAGACTTCATGGAAACAATGACATACACAGGCTTCTGGAAAATGGCAATGCCAAACATGAAAGAAGGCATAAAAGAAATGGTGCGCTCATTCAGTAAACAATCATTCCTCAAAAGCTTACAGCGCTTAATACCAGAACTAACAGAAAAAGATATCGTCCCAACACATGCAGGCGTAAGGGCACAAGCCATCTTATCGAACGGCAATATGGTGGATGACTTCTGCATTATTCCAGGCATAAACTCTCTGCACATTTGCAACGCGCCATCCCCGGCGGCGACGGCTAGTATAAAGATTGGGGAGGAGATTGCGAAGCGAGTGCCGGATGTGGTGGGGGTTCGGGTTTGATGGATCCCCCGAGTGTCGGGGGATTTTTTTTAGTGGGGTTCGGGTGTTTGTGGAAGTCCGGCTGTGGGATTGGTTGGTGGTTATCGGGTGTGAAAGTGCGAAATTTGTCGGTAAGTCGATATGTTGTGTCGAATCGTCGATATATTCGGAGTTGTGTTCGATATAATTGAATAATCGTCGATATATTTTCGGGCGAGTGTGGACTTAGTTGGAGACTCATGGTCGCCAACCTTCTACTGTATAAAAATATAGACAGTAGTGTATTCTTTTTTACACAATGCATACAAATTTATACCCTATGCGTTGGCATGATATTTGCAATAAAAAGAGTATCAACATATAGGGGAGAGATAGGAATGAAGGTTAGTAAAGTGTACACGACAATTGATGCTCACGTAGCTGGGGAACCACTTCGAATTATTACAGGCGGCGTGCCAGAAATAAAAGGAGAAACACAGTTAGAAAGACGCACATACTGCATGGAACATTTGGACCATCTTCGCGAAGTTCTTATGTATGAACCGCGAGGACATCACGGCATGTACGGTTGTATCATTACGCCGCCTGCAAGTGCACACGCTGATTTTGGTGTAGTATTTATGCACAATGAGGGCTGGAGTACGATGTGTGGTCATGGCATTATCGCTGTTATTACAGTCGGAATTGAAACGGGTATGTTTGAAGTGACAGGTGAGAAACAAAAGTTCATTATCGACAGCCCTGCCGGTGAAGTCATTGCGTACGCGAAATATAACGGGAGCGAAGTAGAGTCCGTATCATTTGAAAATGTTCCTTCTTTTGTATATAAGAAAGACGTTCCTATTAAAATAGATGACTATGAATTTCAAGTAGATATCGCGTTTGGCGGAGCTTTTTATGCTGTGGTGGATAGTAAAGAATTTGGTTTGAAGGTTGATTTTAAAGACTTAGCTGCTATTCAAACGTGGGGCGGTAAAATTAAGCACTACATTGAGAGTCAAATGGAAGTAAAGCATCCACTTGAAGAAGGGTTAAAAGGAATATACGGCGTTATTTTCTCAGATGAACCGAAAGGGGAAGACGCAACTTTACGAAATGTAACGATCTTCGCTGACGGGCAAGTAGACCGTTCTCCTTGCGGTACAGGAACTTCTGCAAGAATTGTAACTCTTTTTGAAAAAGATGCTTTACAAAAGGGAGAAATTTTCGTCCACGAATGCATTACTGACGGGAAATTTGAAGGAGAAGTATTGTCGGTAACCGCAGTAGATACATATGAAGCTGTCGTTCCAAAAGTAACGGGGCATGCCTTTATTACAGGATTTCATCAGTTCGTTATAGATCCGAGAGATGATTTGAACCGGGGATTTTTGTTAGGATAAGAGGAGGAGGTGGAAATATATGCTAGTCATAAGCGCGAACGAACAACGAAACTTAGCAAATATGAACGAAGTCATTGAATACGCGGCGCTTGCTTTAAAAGAATTTTCCGCAGAAAGAACAATCACGCCAATTCGCGGCTCATTACCATTTGCGAACGAGAAAAATACGGCATTAATTATGCCTTCAGTAGCGGAAGGACTTGAGGCACTTGGCTTAAAAGTAGTAACAGTAGTCCCCGAGAACAAAAAGATAGGAAAGAAAACGATAAACGGGGTTGTGATGTTATCAGACTTTCAAACGGGAGAACCGCTCGCACTTTTAGAAGGATCCTACTTAACGATGATTCGAACAGGGGCTCTATCAGGAGTAGCGACAAAACATTTAGCTCGTCATAATGCAAAAGTTTTATGCATAATCGGGACCGGAGAACAGGCGAAGGGAATTGCTGAAGCTGTATTTGCGGTGAGAGATATCGAGAAAGTCATTTTATACAATCGAACAGAAGAAAAAGCGTATGCATTCTCGCAATATATACAAGAGAAATTCAATAAACCTGCATATGTTCACACAAATGCAAATGAAGCAATAAGCGAAGCAGACATTATCGTCACAACTACGAACGCATCCACACCAGTCTTCTCAGAAAAACTACAAAAAGGCGTCCACATAAACGCCGTCGGTTCATTCAGACCGAACATGCAAGAACTACCATCCCACGCCATCGCGGGCGCAAACAAAGTAGTAGTCGAATCAAAAGAAGCAGCATTAGAAGAAACAGGTGACCTTCAAGTTCCAGTGCGAGAAGGTTTATTCAAAGGAAGCGACATCCACGCTGAACTTGGTCAAATTATAAGCGGAGAAAGACCTGGTAGAGAGAACGATGAAGAGATTACTATTTTTAAATCGGTTGGTTTGGCAGTAGTGGACATTATTGTTGCGAAGTATTTGTATGAGAAAGCGGTGGAGCGAGGGGGGGGGAATAGGATTGAGTTTTGAGGGGCTGCCTTTTGGTGGTCTTTTTTTGTAGGGTGTTTGGTGCGGTTGTGGGGTTGGTTGATAGTTTGGGAGGTAGCTTTTGCGAAATTTGTCGGTAAGTCGATATGTTGTGTCGAAACGTCGATATATTCGGAGTTGTGATCGATATAATTGGATAATCGTTGATATATTTTTGGGGGGGTGTGGTATTCATTGGCAGGATGAGCTTAATGATATGTTGGAACATGTGAATCCTGTGCAGATATCAAATCATTAATTCAAGTGGAGTATGAAAAAAGCTGCACCTCTAACAATTAGAGGTGCAACTTTTTTACCATTCCCGCCATTCTTCTGTTATGTCTTCTTCGGATTCTAAGCCAGCTATTCGTGCAGCTGCATCGATAAATTCATAGAGATCTTCTCTTTCCATTGTTTCGATAAAATGGTCATGTTCGATATTTAGTTCATTTATTTTAATAACTACCTCTTTAACAGCTTGCATTACTTTGACTTCGGTTGGATTCTCGCCTAATTGTTGTAAATTGTTAATGTAAGTGTCAAGAACCGTATTTGTTGCACTTATATTTTCTTCAGTGAAAAATTCCCCATCTTCATCATACTCAACCCATGAGGTTGTTGGTTTGTTTTTTTTCAATTCATCAAATGTCATAATAACCTCCTAAATGTGTTTTTTATCTTTAATTTCATTCTACATTTTCGATCATATATAACAATCATTTTAGAGGGGTTTTCTATAGGCTACTAGTTTTTT
The DNA here is from genome assembly GCF_007558965.1 of Bacillus sp. HY001. Classification (NCBI taxonomy): domain Bacteria; kingdom Bacillati; phylum Bacillota; class Bacilli; order Caryophanales; family Bacillaceae; genus Bacillus; species Bacillus sp. HY001. The sequence goes on from NZ_VLTE01000048.1 coordinate 39,083, forward strand.
AACTCATTTTATGTAAAAACAATTGATTATTCTTAATCATTCGACAATACGCAACAATTTAAGATTGTATTTTTTGCTATGATAAGTAAGAAATTTACATATTGTGTTATTGGGGGATAAAAAGAGATGTTGAAAAAATTTACTACATGTATTTTAGGTGGCGCTTTAGTATTCAATTTATCTGGTTGCGGCAATACATCCGACAAAACTTCTTCAGAATCTAAAGAAACCAATTCTAAACAAGAAGAAAAGAAAGTACAAACAACTGATGAGGCGAAAACGAAAGAGAATACAAAGCAGAAAAATACAGAACAAACAAAAGAGAAATCAAAAATAAAAGAAAAAGAGTATGCTGTAAACAAGGATTTTCATACACCTACATTTGATGTAACTGTAAAAAGAGTTGTAGAAAGAGATAAGGTTGGTAAAGAGAGTATAGGATTCCAAAAACCTGAAGATGGACATGTTTTTATTGTTGTAGAAGCAGAAGGGAAAAATATCACAAACGAATCGATGAAATTAGCCGTTTTACCATCAGTGGATTTAGTGGATGAAAATGATAATGCTTACCAAAGTGATGTGTGGGCAGCTAGTAGTTATGAGGTTGAAAAAGGTGAGACCTCTAGTATTACTAAGGAATTAAAACCAGGGGAGGTAAGGAGACAAAATAAAGTTTACGTGATTAATAAGGAAAAATTTGATACAGGAAAATGGTATGTAATTGTTAACCGTGAGTATAAGGAACAAATTAAATAGTGTTTATTTATTAAGAGGAGATGGCTCCTCTTTTTTTGTTACAAGTTAACATAAAATTTCGGTTTGAGGGGCTGCCTTTTGGTGTATTTACTTTTCTTAGCTTGATGGGCATGTATAGTGATCCCTATTTTAGGATTCTTTGGCTTTCTAAAAGCTAAGGGTGCATGTAAAGAGGCTGGATTTTTGATGATTGTATCTGCAATAGGTTTATTTGTTTGTGTAAATCAAATTATATTTTATCTATTCCACGCTTGGCACTTTTACTTAGTGGACTAAATAATATTTTTTGCAAGAAGTAATACATAAAGAGCAAAAAAATTATTAATTAAGGAGTGGTAAGTGTGAAATATTTTGTATTTGAAGATGATGAATTAATAGGGGGATGGAAATTTAGAAAGGTTTTCTCCTGGCTTAGTAGAGGTACCAAATGAGGGAATTGTGACGGAAAACATATAAAATGTTATAATATCATTTGGAATATATAACCTTTTGATTCTAGGAAACAAAAAATCTACTAGTTGTTATATCGCAAAGAGAGAAAGGAAATAAATATGTTTATAAAAAAAGTAATAAGTAGGGGGCGCGTTCAGAGTCTACTCATTCCCATTTTGTTTCTGGCACTTATCATATCTGCTTCTAGCGTAGAAGCATCAGAACAACAAGCCATAAATAAAAAACGTGAACTACGTGCCGTTTGGATTTCAACTGTGTTCAATATCGATTGGCCAGTGAAAGGTGCAAGCGCTGACGAACAAAAGAAACAGTTTATTAACATTTTAGATGATGTTAAATCAATGGGGATGAATGCTGTTGTTGTACAAGTAAGGCCAACTGGTGATGCATTTTACCCATCAAAACATAGCCCATGGTCAGAGTATTTAACAGGTACACAAGGAAAAGACCCAGGCTATGATCCACTAGCATTTATGGTAGAAGAAGCGCATAAGCGCAACCTAGAATTCCACGCATGGTTGAACCCATATCGCATTACAACAAGTCACCAAGATGTAAATAAACTAGCTGTAAATCACCCAGCTAAACAACATCCGGATTGGGTTGTTAAACACGGCAAGCAACTGCTCTATAACCCTGGCATCCCAGCTGTTCGAGACTATATTAAAAATAGCACTCTCGAAATTGTCCAAAACTATGATGTAGACGCGATTCATATGGATGATTATTTCTATCCATACGCAGATGCGGAAAATTTCCAGGATGAAACAACTTACGAAACATACGGGAAAGGTGAAAATAAAGACGATTGGAGACGTGAGAATGTCAACACACTTGTTCGCGATTTATCAACAAGTATTAAACAAACAAAATCTCACGTGAAATTCGGAATTAGCCCATTCGGTATTTGGAGAAACAAACATAATGACACACAAGGTTCCGAGACAAATGGCTTATCCGCTTACGACAACATCTATGCTGACTCAAGATTATGGGTGCATAAAGAATGGGTGGACTATTTAACACCTCAAGTTTATTGGAGCATTGGCCATAATGCCGCAAACTATGACGTAATAACAAAATGGTGGAACAACGAAGCACAAGGAAAGAACATACACCTATACATTGGACAAGCTGCTTACAAGATTAATAACGATTCGGACAAGGCCTGGGAGAACCCGACTGAGACAAACAATCAATTGGCTCTTAACTCAACACTTCAAAATGTAAAAGGAAGTATGTTCTTTAGTTACCGAAATTTAAAGACAAATATATTAGGTATCAAAGATCAATTACGAGCAAATGCGTACAAATACCCAGCATTAATTCCAACTATGCCTTGGTTAGATAACTCTGCGCCAAGTAAGCCTTCTATACATTCTGTGACAGGCGGTCCTAACGGTGCAACAATCTCATGGAATAACAATGCTGGTAATGACGCGGCTTATTTCGTTATCTATCGTTTTAACAGAGGACAACTAATCGACGGAAACAACTCATCTGTGATTGTCACAACAATTCGTAACAATGGTTCAGAGGTACTATCATATGTAGACAAGGCAGTAACGAATAGTAGTGACTACACATACGCAGTTTCAGCAGTAGACCGCCTTCATAACGAAAGTGACCTAGTTCCGGCTTCTACGCCTGAACCTGAACCGAAACCAAAACCGCAATTTAAAGATGTATCTACTAACCACTGGGCTTTGACTTATATTAATTTTCTAGCTGAAAAGAAAATTATTTCAGGTTTCCCAGACGGGACATTCAAACCAGAAGACAGACTCACTCGTTTACAAGCTATTTTTATGATTTTGAATGAAAAAGGTATTAAAGATTTATCTAATGTATCCAATCCTAATTTTATCGACGTAAATCCTAGTACTTATGGGTACAAAGAAATTGCAAAAGCAGTTGAATTAGGTATTGTTACAGGAAAAGTAAACGACAGCGGCCAAAAATATTTCGATCCAAATGGCGTGTTAACCCGTGCTGAAATGGCAACTATTTTAACTCGTAACTATAATTTAAATGGGACACACAGTGAAGAATTCTCAGATGTTCCAAAAGGTTATTGGGCACATTCGTACATTCAATCATTAGCCAAAAATGGTATTACGGTTGGATATGGCAATAGAATGTTCGGACCAGGGGATCCGTTAACACGAGAACAGTTTGCGACTATGATGGCGAGAACGATAAATGAGGAATTACGTTAACATTTTAACGCCAAATATATTCCAGTGTAATTTGTGGTGTGCTGTGATTTAAAATTTCTTGCAACATAGCCACATCCTTAATTTGTTTATAGAACCAATAGCCGGAGGTTTTATGCATGGTGTGAATCCCGATAGATTCGATACCGGCAAAATCTCCGGCTTTTTGAATTTTTTGATAAGCCTAGATCTTATTAATGGGTTGATCTTCTTTTCGAGAAGGGAATGATATTTCACAGAAGGTGTGGAATGGGATGTTGATTTAGATGGTGATGGTGAAGATGATAGTATTAAAGATATGGTGAAAACGGGTGCGAAAAAAACTTGGTCAACAGTAGCGGGGTGGTTTAATTAATATGAAAAAAATTATAGATTTTAATAAGAGAGCTTTTGCACATTATATGGCTCTTTATCCTGTAAATGAAATAAGATTCCAAATAATTGCCCTTGTTCTTGTGGGAGCGGACATATTTATTCTGTTGCCCGCTTTTGCGAATCCATTTCGATTACTCTATGTATATATAGTAACTCCTCCAGTTGTTTTTTAAAATTTGTGGGCGATATGGATTGCTATCAACCCTCGGAAACGACAATTACAATATACTCTATTTCGGGGAGTATATGGCATCATATGTTCAGTCGGATTATTGGTTATAACGCAAAAATATGCTTATGAAGTGTTACAATTACAAACTCCCATCTATTTTATTCTTTCATTTGGTTTGTATGGTTTTGCTTTGTATTATTTTTATAAAAATCATATTGAAAAACTTCAGGAACCAAGAAAAAAATCAAAATCATCGAAAGGAACTGGTGGTGTAAAAGTAGTAGCTATTGCAGCGGGATCGGGGCAGTTAATTGCTAATATAATTCTTAGCATTGCAACACAACAGATGGGGGCAATTGTATTTATGTCTGCATGCACAGTGTTTTCGTTTGTTTTGTTTTATATGATTATAGAACTCCATAAGTATTATTATTTACGGAAGCATATAGAAGATGGAGGGAAAATACGTATAGGCTTTTAAAGAGGATTTGTTGCATTTCAAGTATATAATGCATTCTTCTTATAGTTGGTTAAAGGATAGAAAAAATAGGAGGGAGAGTTAATCTCATGAATGTGGAATTACATTTAGATAGCAGAGATATCTTTTTTCTATTTTGGGTGATAGGGATAAATAATACTTAATCGAAAACGGCAGGATGGTGCAAGTGAGATTCTGCGCTATTCAAATAATCTTTGAAAAATATATAGGCCGTATAAGAAAGGGCGGAGAATTATGCAATTTTCTAAAGAAAAGCTGTTACCAAATGGCTCTATTGTTCTGTTAAAAGGTGGGACAAAAAAGGTTGTAATTTACGGAAGAAAACAACTACTTATGGTTGAAGAACCGGTTATGTATGACTACATAGGCTGTTTTTATCCAGAAGGATATATTGATCCTGATTATACATTTGTATTTAATCATGATGCTATTGAAGAAATTATATTTGTAGGTTTTATAGATGAGGAAGAAGAGGCATTTGTAGGATTGCTTAATTGAATGTAATCTAGAAACAGGTGACCTCCAAATTCCGATAAAACTAGCAATCTCCACGCCGAACTTGGTTAAATTATAAGTGGAGAAAAAGCCGGCCGCGAAAACGACGAAGAGATTACTATTTTCAAATCAGTTGGTTTGGCAGTAGTAGATATTATCGTTGGGAAGTATTTGTATGAGAAAGCGGTGGAGCGCGGGGTAGGGAATAGGATTGAGTTTTGAGGGGCTGCCTTTTGGTGGTCTTTTTTGCATGAAATTTTGTAAAGCAAAAAAAATAGAATATTTATATTCTAATATTCAATAGAAAGATAAAACGTTTAAAAGTTCAGAATAATAGATTATAATATGTTTAGTAAAATTAACCAATATATATTTTGCTCATTATGTATTAAAGGGGAAATGAAAATGGCTGGACAAATTCGCATGTCACCAGAGGAGCTTAAATCGAAAGCTGCTCGATATGGACAAGGTGCAAATCAAATTGAGGATATTTTAAGTCAACTACAAAACTTACAAAATGAATTAAGAGGAGAATGGGAAGGTCGTGCTTTCGAAGGTTTTGATCAACAGTTCAATCAATTAAAGCCAAAGGTACAAAACTTCGCACAGCTATTACAAGAAATTAATATGCAACTTAATAAAACTGCAGAGGCTGTTGCTTCTCATGATGAAGAATTATCACGTAATTTCGGTTTGAAATAAAAATTGTTTTACTCTATATAACAAGCATTTTTAATGAGCCATACAGCTTATATTGTATGGCTCATTTGATTGCATGCCCAGCGAGTGATATTGATAGGGAAATATATGTAATGAGATTTCGTTGATGCGTTTGGAAAACTTATAGAAAGGGTTTGAAAGAATGGGACAATTTCAAAGTAATTTACAAACAGCGACGCAAATTGCTACGAAAATGGGATCAGCCTCTGATAGAATTCAAAGTGCAACCAGTCGTTCTATAACAAAGGCGACGCGTACAACGTTGTCTGTTAACTTCAAATCACAAGAAGCGAATCAGCAAGTTTTAGACTTGACGAAACAATTTTCCGCTGCCTTTCAACAAGCGGTTGATAATATTCATTTGGTATCTAACGAGTTTGAGAGAATGGATAATGAACTTCATAATACCTTTCGCTAATGTGACAACCTACGTAAAGTAAAATAGTAGGAGGAATATGATGAGTCAAGATATTGAAAAACAAATTAATCAAGTAAATCAAAAGTTACGAAGTGTATTTGAAGAGCAGGACCGAAATCAATCTGCGATTCAAAAACAGGAAAAAGTAGAAGAAGATTTTCATGCATGGAAGAATCAAAACCATCGTTTGTTTGATCGTATTTTAGGAACTTGGCATAAAGATAGAGAAATGTCATTGTTTTTTATGGATATGCGTCAAGAAGCACAATACATAGAACGAAAACTTACATTTGAATTGGAAAGCCAAAAAGAAACATTGTTTAAAGAGAAACGAGATCTTAGTGACTTAGAAAATGATCTTTCATATCAGCAACAACAATTAGTAAAGGAGGCTAATTCATGAGTTTAAATATGTATTTGGGAGAAGTACAAAACCAAACTCAAAGTATGAATGCTGTATGTACCGCTACCATTCAAGGTATGGAACAAGCCATTCAGTCGATTGACGCTTTTGCAACTGATACTGTGTTACAGGGGCAAACATATAGCAGTGCAAAATCATTTTTTGTACAAACTTTTCGCCCTCTAGCGCAAGGAATTATTTACTTATGTGAAGAACTAATTCGTCAGAATAATGCTTTTCCAAGTCAATTTCAATCACAAGTAGCTCAGGCGGATGTAATTGAACACGAGATATTAGAACAAATTCGAGAAATTGACCGAATGAAAACAAGTATGGAAGCTGTCAATCAAGCTATGCCAATGCCGGGTATGGATGCTATGGTAAATCTTTTTATTGTTATGAGGCAAAAACTGCAAGAAAAGCTGGATCATTTGTATCAATTCAATCAGAACTCTAGTAATAATTATAGTACAGCACTTCAATTAGCAGCTAGTATTGCTGCAGGTCTTGCGGAAGTTCAAAGTGGGAAAGGGTTTAGTGTTGTCAGCGGTACATTTAGTACACAAGGATTGAATATGGATTGGACGGGGCCTATTCAAAAAATTACAGAAGATAGAGCTCGTGAAGTTGAAAGGTTAAATAAGGATTCTGAATCTGGTGAAGTAGATAAAAAAGATTCATTTTTAGGTATGACTGGCTTTGATCCAATGGTACCATTGGATGGAGTGGGGAATACATTTGGAACACTTACAGGTGCAGCTGCAGTAGGGAATACAGTTTATAAAGTAAGGAATGGTTATGAGGTAAAAAAAGAATTTGATAGAAAAAACAAACGAGTTCTTATAAGAGAGAGTTATGATTCTGTTAAAGATAATAAAAAAGTTAATGGGCGGCATAGAGATCATAAGATTTACTATGTAAATGATATCGAAAAGAAAATCGAAAATGGAACAGCTACTCCTAAGATAAAAGAAATAGAAGCTATGATAAAAAAAGGAAGCGCAGCCAAAATGGCCTTAAAGGATAAGCTTGGATGGGCTAGTGTAGCTATAGATTCATATACGGATACGAGTGAGAATATCAAAAATAATGCCTCGAATGATAAAATTGCAGGAGATATTATTGGTAATGTTGTAGTGGGAGGAGCAACAACTGTAGGGGCTGCGGTTCTGACTGTTGCAGTTCTTCCTGCTGCTGCGCCAGTTTTGGCAGTTGCAGCAGCAGGATTCGGTATTTCAGTAGGATTAACATACTTAACAGAAGGTGTAAAATGGGATGTTGATGTAGATGGTGATGGTGAAGATGATAGTATTAAGGATATGGTGAAAACTGGTGCGAAAAAAACTTGGTCAACAGTAGCAGGGTGGTTTAATTAACATGAAAAGAAATACAGATTTTAATAAAAAAGTTTTTGAATATTATATGGCTCTTTATGCTGTAAATGATATAAGGTCGACTATAATTACTCTTGTGATTGGGATAGCAGATATATTTGTGCTTTTACCTGCTTTTGCGAATCCTGTTCAACCGATATATATGTACATAATAGTTCCACCAGTTGCTTTTTTAAATGTATGGGCAATATGGATTGTTATAAATCCTAGGAAACGGCAATTACAATACACTCTATTTCGTGGGGTATTTGGCATCGTATGTTCAGTAGGATTATTAGTTATAACCCAAAAGTTTGCATATGGAATGTTAGGATTACAAACTCCTATCTATTTTATTTTTTCGGTTGGTTTGTATATTTTTGCTTTGAATTATTATTATAAAAATCATATAACAAAACTTCAGGAGCCAATCAAAAAATCAAAATCATCGAAAAAAAACTCTGGTTTTGGAGTAGTGGCTTTTGTAGGATTGGGTCAACTCGTTGCTAATATCAGCCTTGGTTTTGCAACACAAAAGATGGTAGCAATTGTATTAATTTGTGTATACTCCATGCTTTCGTTTATTTTGTTTCATTTCATTATGGAACTCCATAGGTATTATTATTTAAGGAAGCATATAGAAGATGGAGGTAGAACACATGAAACCTTTTAAAGAGTCTGTATTGAATATTAAGTATATAATCGCGGTTCTCCTATAGTCAGTAAAGACTATGGAAAAGGGAGAAGTAAGATCATGAATATAGAATTACATTTAGATAAAGGAAGGATGGGGGATTATGCCATTTTCTAAAGAAAAGTTTTTACCAAATGGTTCTATTGTTCTATTAAAAGGTGGGACGAAGAAAATTGTGATTTATGGAAGAAAACAAAAACTTATGGTTAAAGAACCTGTGATGTATGACTATATTGGCTGTTTTTATCCAGAAGGATACATTAATCCTGAGTATACATTTGTATTTAATCATGAGGATATCGAAGAAATTATATTTGTAGGTTTTATAGATGAGGAAGAAGAGGCATTTGTAGGATTGCTTAATTGAATGTGATTTAGAAACAGGTGACCTTCAAATTCCGATAAAACTAGCAATCTCCACGCCGAACTTGGACAAATCATAAGCGGGGAAAAAACCGGACGCGAAAACGACGAAGAGATTACTATTTTCAAATCAGTTGGTTTGGCAGTAGTAGACATTATCGTTGCGAAGTATTTGTATGAAAAAGCGGTGGAGAGTGGAGTTGGGAATAGGATTGAGTTTTGAGAGACTGCCTTTTGGTGGTCTTTTTTTGTTTGGTTTGTCGGTCCATATATTTTGGCACATGAAAGTATATTGAGATTGTGGCGTTCTTTTTGTTTATAATGCCTGTATGCATCTCAAATGTGATGTATCATATATTCTGTTGAAATTAAACAAAAATGCAGGTGAGAAACTTTGGATTTAGTTCGAAAATTAACTCATATTTATGGCTTAGGACTTTGCTGTGGGTTGTGGAGTAAAGCTGAAGTAACACTAAAAGAAGCAGACTTCAAAAAATCTAGACCAACACATGATAGAATATGCAGTAAGGCATTATATGAACAAATAATGAAAGATCCTAAATTGGCTTCAAAATTCACAGAAGAAGAAATAGAATTATTTAAACATGGGGAGGTACCTGATGCATTTACATGGCATCACTACCAAGACACAGGACGAATGCAACTCGTAGATTATGAGTTGCGTAGAAAAACTGGTCATACTAGCGGATATAAAATTTGGGGCAAAGATAGTGATAAATAAGGGGACTATATATGAATAATGTTACTTGGATTGGGGTAAATAAAAAAGAAATTACAGATGAACATATTCAACAAGTAGAACAATATTTGGGTGTTAAATTTCCTATTGATTTTATTGAATGTGTGAAAAAATATGATGGTGGTTATCCACGCCCTAAAATATTTGATATACCTAATCAAGATGAAAATGTGTTTAGTAAACTTTTAACTTTTGATTTAGAAAGTAGAAATTCCATTATTCAAGTATATGAAGATATAAAAGATAGATTAGTAGATAAGGTATATCCTTTTGGCAAAGATTCGTTTGGAAATCACTTATGCTTTGATTATCGGAATAATTCTCAATCACCAACTATTGTATTTTGGGAACATGAGGAAGAAGAGATAGAAAAAGAAATTTATCCTGTTTGTTCATCTTTTACGGAATTGCTTAATAGCTTACGTGATTATGAAGACGAGGACGAATAATTAATTATGAGTAACAAAGGTAAGACCTATGTGTATTACGCATAAGTCTTTTTAATATTATCTCAAAGTTAAGAAGATTGAGGGGGGAAATTCTCATGAATCTAGGGGGCTAGTTTAAAAGAAATTAAAAGACAATTAAATATACCTAGATTTCAACACCTGATTAGGGGAAAAATGGTAACATTAACGGATAGTAATGGTAAAAGGATATTAAATGATAATAAACAGCCTATTATGACTCGAGAATTTACATATGAAGTAAAAGGTCAATCAAGATCATTCAGAGGGTCATAAGTTTGGAGAAGGTGGAGTTGGAGATCATCCACCGCATCATAATGTAAGACCTGAATACAATACACGAATAGGACAGGTAGATGGTATGAAGGATCATTATTATTTTGAGAAGAGAAATAATAAATAGGGAGTATAAAAATGATTGATCAATTTAAATTTTTAAATCCCCAAGCGTTAATTAGTATTTTTGGGAAAATACCAAAGTTGGAAGAATCAGAGTTATTAGATGTGCGTCTTAAAAGAGATGGTCCGACTTTAGTTATTCAATTGATGACAAAGGAAAATGTTGAAAACAAGCCAAAGCGATGGAATAAGTGGGATGTAATTTATGTAGAGATATCTTTCTTTACTATTCATAATTTAACAATAAAAGGTTTAGGGACAGAAAATATAATTGATTATTTTGAAATAAATACGATAGAAGAAGAAGGTTTATTAAAAATTAAGTGTAAGAATCAAATGTTAGTTGAGTGCTCGTTTGAATGGGCAAAGGTAGAAGGGGTAACCCCAGGTTTAATAGGATTACCATAATTTTGATGGGAAGTAGATAGTTAATTTTTATAATATTCATATTTTAATATTTTGGGGTTGAATAAGGAATGTATAAAGGACATTTGAAACGTTGATAGTATTGCAAACATATGAAGCGGACATTACTAAAATTAAGATACCTGATTATATACCTGTATTAGGTGATTATGATATAAGTGTCAAAGGTGAGATTATAATAGGTGGGTATGGTTATAAATTCCGCAGGAGTTTCATTTGAGTTTGAGAAGGAAGCGAGATAATAGAATGTAAAAATTTTCAAAAATGGTTATATGTGTTGGTGCGTTAATAATGATTATACTGGGCATGATTGTACATGATACATGGAAGGATAGGATTTATTTTTCTTTAGCTGTACTTTTTGTTACCGTACTTTCTTTACTATGGAATATAGTTGCTCATAATATTATGGATAAATTTAGAAAAAGGGAGAATAAATAGCTATGAAACTTTTAATGATTGGAACAATAGCAGGGTGGTTTAATTAACATGAAAAAAAGTCTAGATTTTAATAAGAAAGCTTTTGAATATTATATGGCTCTTTATGCTGTAAATGATATAAGATCGACTATAATTACTCTTGTGATTGGGCGCAATAGGTTTGAAAGGTAGCGTTGGAAAAGAAACTGGTATAACAGTTCCTGTTTTAGAGGGGTTTACTGTGGGAAGTAATTTTAAATTTGAAAAACCTGAGGGGAAAAAATGATATGAAAACACCATCGTATAAACCATTATATATTTTAGTTTATGTCGTAATATCCGTATCTATTATAGGGTTAATGATTACTCCATCCAACAATTGGTGGGAAAAGTTGTTAGGAACTATCGTTCTCATTCTTTTGGGAGCAGGTTTAATATTTTTTTTTAAATTTGGACGGTGGGCGCAAGAGAAGTTTTATGATAAATTTACAAAAAAACGGGATTAATATAAGACTGGAGTAATTAAGATATGCGTACAATAAATAGAATTCTGACTTTTACTGTATGTATTATGTTTATGTTGTTAATTGGGGCTTCTTCTACTATACGGTTAGAAGATAAAATTTTACTTATAGGTTTGCTGCTAATTTGCAATGTTATTGCATACTTTACAGTAGAGTGTATCTATAAACGTATAGACAATAAGAAAAAATAGTAGATTTATAATTCGCAAAATTCATTTAATATTTAGGGCAAAATTATCAATAAAACTATTACCAATTGGAACAATAGTTAAGCTAGAAGATATGGAATAAAGCGTTATGATTATTGGAAGAATGGCTATTTCAGAAGATAAACATCCAGTTACAGGTATACCTTATGATGCTGATGGATTTCCTATTTTTAAATCTAAGAGCGAGGTAACCTTAAAAGAGACAGACTTCAAAAAAACTAGAACAACACATTTTAGAAGATGTAATAAGGACCTATATAAACAAATAATGGAAGACCCTAAATTAGCTTCAAAATTCATGAAAGAAGGGATTGAACTATTTAGAATCGGGAAAACACCAGAAAATTATACATGGCATCATCATCAGGAACCTGGTCGAATGCAACTTGTAGATTATCAGATACATCACGATACTGGTCATACAGGTGGATATAAAATTTGGGGGAAAGATAGTGATAAATAGGGAGGTTTATAATTATGAACAACATTACATGGATTAATGTAAGTGAGAAAAAAGTTACAGATGAACAAATTGAACAATTAAAAGAGTACTTTGGTATTAAATTTCCTAATGATTTTATTGAGTGTATAAAGAAATATGATGGTGGCTATCCTACTCCAGATACATTCAATATTCCTAATCAGGATGAAGATTCACTTAATAATCTTTTAACCTTAGACTCTGAGAGAAAAATTTCTATGCTGCAAACATATAATAGTATAAAAGATAGATTGGTAGATAAAGTATATCCTTTTGCTAGAGATCCGTTTGGTAACCTTCTATGCTTTGATTACCGAAATAATCCTCAGTCACCAACAGTCGTATTTTGGGATCATGAGGAAGAAGAAATGGAAGAGTCAATCTATCCTGTTTGTTCATTTTTTGCAGATTTACTTGATAGTTTATATGAATTTGAAGACAAGGACGAATAATTAATTATGAGTAACAAAAAAAGACTTATGTGAATTACGCATAAGTCTTTTTAATATTATCCCCAAGTTAAGAAGAAGTTTTTACTGTTTTTATAGTAATTAAAATGTACTGTATGAAATGTAAGGCACCATTAGTATGACTTTCTTTATGAAACAATTAAGCTTTTGGCGCAGGCGGTCTTCCGTGGTCGTAAGCAGGTGCACCAGTATTACCATCAGCTATACCCCAAGGCTCCCCGTGTGTGTAAGATGAAGACCACCCTTCTCCATGTGTATATTCTGGAGAAGTACCAATATGCCCAGCACTAAATGCTAAATCAGGTCTTTGTGGTGCAGGTGTGTCACCTTTGTTTAATGCCGAAAATTCTAAGTTGTTACTTATACCAAAAGTCATAATTCCAGCTAACGTTAAACCTGCTATTGTTAATCTAAACTTTTTCATTACTTTAACGCCCCTTTAGCTAATAGTTTTTTCTTTGCTTCATTACTCATATAAAAATATTTACTAGCCTTCACATGATGTTCCTCTGCATAAAATTTATTCGCTAATCGTTCTGCATATTCTTCAATGCAATCCCATAACTCTTCTGTTTTAAAGTATGAAACTCCTGCTAATAAAACAGTTTCTAATTCTGTAGTGTTAGACGTGTTGTTCAATTTTTCTAAGATTTTAAAGCGATATTGATATTCTTTATTTGCTAATTCATTGCAAATGTTTAAGCCTTTTTCGATGAGTTGAGATGCTACTGCCGTTTCGCCTAATTTTAAATTTTCATCTGCTTGTAAATATAGGGCTTTAAAGTGATTTGGTATATTTTCTGTCACCTCTGATAAGTGACGAATTGCTAAAGAGGATAGATTTTGATTTGCATATAATAGTCCGATGTTATTTCTAACACGTAGTAACAATGTTTTTTCATTTTTACTTTTTAGAATATCTATGGCAGTGTTAAAGCTTTCTTCGGCTTGTTCAAATTGCCTTAAATCTATACAAGCTAATCCAAAAACATTGTCACATAATGCTACATTAATTTTATAGCCTGTGTGTTTAGAGAAAATATCTTTAGCTATTCGTATGTAATCAATAGCTAAAAGCGGTTTATAGATTTGATAATAAAATGAAGCTAAACGGTAATTAAATTCAGCTTCTTCTACTTCATTCATTGCGTACATTAAAAGTTTTTTCGCCTTCTCAAAATATTCTTTTGCTTCATTATAGTCTGCAAGAATTGTGCTGTGAATAGCTTTGAAGAAGTGATAATAATAGGATAAAAAACTACTATCAGGTATATCAAAGGAGTTAATTTCATTAAAGCTATCTTTTGTAATGTTAAGTCCATCGGTTAGTACTTTATATCTAAAATCTAATAATGAATAGTATAATAATAAATTTTTATCTTCTTTTATACTGGAAAGCTTATCTTCAACTTTTTGTTTTAAGTTTGTTGCTTGTACATTTTGATGTTGTAGTATAGCTTGATACCAGTCATTAAATAATTTTGAAATCTGTTCATTCTCCTTCGCTGGAACACGCATATAATCCCTTCCTTTTCTAATAGTCTTACATTAAATGATAGCAAGAATAGAATATAATGGAAATTAAATTTTGATATTTCTCAACATTTGTTTAACAATTTTATTTTAAAAGAAGAAATTCATTAATGCATTGTGTTTAGTAAATTCAAACATTCGGCACAGTGGGGATGAAGACCCCCCCACTGATTAAAGTTTCACTTTATCCAATGTATTAAAGAATGTGGGGTACTCAAAAATGAAAGTAACTACTCAGCCCATAGTTAAAAATGTAAGAAAATATAAAGGTAATTGCTAAGAAGCACTCCCCCTAAGTTTCAGATGAAATTAAATAATTGAATATTTATATTTAAATAATCGACTATTTATGCTTTAATATTTCTATGTACATAACTGGGATAATTAGGAATTTGTATTTGATATGTTTTAAGAAAGGGGAATGTTTTTTATATGGAAACTCCAGAAAATCAATTTAAACGTGCACTTAATCCTTGGTTCTCCATTTGGATAAAACCACGTGCTACAATGAAAGAAATTTTTATATCCAAACCTAAGAATGTGATTTTACTCATTTTATTAGGCTCATTCGTACAGACTTTAGATCGAGCATCTTCTAAAAATGTGGGGGATTCAATAAGTAGTCCAGTTTCAATAATCTCAATGGTTATATTCGGTACCTTCGTTGCTTTCTTAATTTATTATTTTTTGCTACCAGCGTTATTTAATTGGGTGGCAAAAAAACTTGGTGGACAAGGTACATTTGAAAAAACACGTTACGCAGTTGCCTATTCTTATATCCCTTACGTTTATTCTCTTATATTAGTTTGGGTGCCTTCATTTTTCTTGTTTGGGATAGAAAACTTTACGAGTGAGACACCGAAAATGGAGAGTAGCATAACTTTAACGATTTTATTTCTTATTTTTGCCATAATTGATATAGTTATTGGAATTTGGACAATCATTATTTCCTTAAAATGTTTAGGAGAAGCACACCAATTTTCAGCATGGAAAGCATTATTAACAATAATAGTGTCCTTTATGATTATCATTCTTCCATTAGTAATAATAGTATTTCTTATAGTAGGGGTTACAATCTTTTAATCAATAAACTTAGAAACTTAATTGAGGTTTGGGGACAAGTATAAAAATAACAACTAAAAAATTGAAATTATTCTTAAGTGTGAGCCCAATAGCTCACGCTTTTTATTTTATAAAGAATCTATTGATTTTACAGCTAATTGAAGGGTTTTTTCTTTTGCGCGGGAAGGAGTGTGGGATTGATTGGTGGTTTTGGTGCTGACTTTTGCGAAATTTGTCGGTAAGTCGATAGGTTGTGTCGAATCGTCGATATATTCGGAGTTGCGGTCGATATAATTGGATAATCGTTGATATATTTTTTGGGGGTGTGGTATTCATTGGCATTTTAAGAATATTCCAGATTAACTGTATTGTTTTATCTGGAAAAAGAGTATAATCATATTGCTGGAATTATTATGAAAAAAATGTCGTGAAATGTTAAATAAAATATTAGAAACGGACAAAAGTTGTCCACCTTCTTATGGTAAAGTAATCGTATAACTTAGTGGAAGAATAAGGATAGTTTCTGTAGTTGAAATATATAGTTTTAAATAGTTCTATATTACGTTTTTTATAAAGGATGGTGGGAAATTTGAATGAACGTGAGAAAAAAACAATAAGGCTTTTATCTTTATATGATCGTCTATGTAAGGGGAACGTGTTAATAAAGAAAGAAGAAATAGAAAATTTTGGAGTGCATCCAAAAACAATTAAAAGGGATTTAGAAGAAATACAGTTGTATTTAGATATGAATGCGGGTAATTCATTGCAATTAGAACAGGATGATAAAAAACGGCAAGTTCATTTATCACGTAGTAGTGATTTATGGCTTACAAAAGAAGAAATCCTATCATTAGGAAAAGTTTTGCTAGAAACAAGAGCTTTTTCTAAGGATGAAATGAATACGTTACTTGATAAAATTATGAATCAATCAGCACCGAAAGATCGTGATTTTATTAAAGATGTTATGAGAAATGAGCGTTATCACTATGAACCATTACAACATCAAAGTTCTTTACTTCAAATGATATGGGACATTAGTGATGCGGTTAGAACGAAGAAGTTGTTGGAAATGGAATATAAAAAAGAAACAGCAGCGGAAGGAACTAAAAGGAAAGTAAAACCAGTAGGGATCCTATTTTCAGAGTATTACTTTTACTTAGCGGCTTTTCCGGTAGAACGTGACTTTGAATTCCCAACGATTTATAGGATGGATCGAATCGCAAACTATGAGATCCAAAAGGAACATTTCAAAGTTAACTACACAGATCGTTTTGAAGAAGGAGAATTTCGAAAGAAAATTCAATTTATGCATTCAGGACCATTAATGGATCTTACATTCCGTTTTTCAGGCGCATCACTACAAGCTGTATTAGATCGTCTTCCAACTGCACGCGTCGTATCTCAAGATGACGATGGCGCCATCATTGAAGCGAAAGTATTTGGTAAGGGAATCAAAATGTGGTTACTGAGCCAAGGACCTTTTGTTGAGGTGTTGAAGCCGGTGGAGTTTCGGGAGGAGATGAGGGTGAGTTTGGGTGAGATGTTGGGGAGGTATGAATGATTGGCTTCAAGTTGTTTAAATGTGCCATAACTTATGAAAGATAAATAATTTAGGCTACATGCGTATTTTGGATGTTTTTGTCGAATTACTAGAAAATAACTTCTTAAAGATATAATATTTATATAGTTAGTTATTTTTTTATTTGATTTTAATGTTTTGATATTTTTAGGAACTTAAAAATAAATTGAGATTTTATTATGGAGTGAAGAAATTGGGAGCAGTAGATGAAAAAGAATTAAGTTTATATCGATTCTATAAAATGTATGGAGAGACCCATCCGCTCTTAAAAGAGGGATACCTTTCAACAGTAAGCTACTATAAAATTATGTACGCTGCTTTATGCAATGTGAAGGAAAACCCAGATGTTTCTAACTTGCTAAGTATTTATCGTAATATGTTTGAGTTGAAGACTGAAGACGTAAACTATATACATAGTCTAGTTTATTCTGATTTAAATAAAAGCTTAGATTCTATTTTATCGAGGATGGTAAAGAGAAAGAAGATATTTAATCAGTGGAACATCTTTCATTTAGACTATTGCTATTTGGTAACAGCTGAAATTCTTTTTGTTTATACGATTTTAGGAGAGAGATTTGAAGAGTGTGATCTTGTAAATGACATTTTTACGAGACTAAAAATCAATCCCAAAGAAATTCGTGGCTTTTCTAATTTTATCTACGACTTATTAAAGGGAAATTATGAACTTGCAAAAAAATTCTTGGCTGACAAATGTTATGTGGATTTAGTTTATTTTTATAATGGATATGCTTTTGGACATGAAAAAATAAAAACTCCTAAAGTAGCGATTATTGGGACGATGAGTTCAGGAAAATCAACGGTATTTAATGCGTTAGTGGAAGATGATTTATTCCCAATTGAAAATAAAGCTTGTACGTCGAATTTATTTGAGTTTATTGTTAATCCTGTTTATAAAAATAAACTAGCTATAGCGAAAGGTATGACAGATGAAATAAGATGCAATGTTATGTTGGAAGATATGAAAAAATGGAATAAAAATCCACATGTATCGTATATTGAAATAGAGGGATGTGTTGGAAAGTATTCCTGCCTGAACAAGAAAATTTCCTTAATAGATACACCAGGACCGAATAATTCGTTTGATGAATTGCACGGGAAGATAACAAGTGATTTTTTGAAGAAGGGTGATTATACTCATGTTGTTTATATAGTAAACATAACAAATTGGGGTATTTTTGACGATCAAAAATTGTTGAAAGAGATTTTAAAATATAGTCAAAATGCTCCTGTTATATTTGTATTGAACAAAATGGACACGTTGGATGTTGAAGGTGGAGAATTAATCGAAAAAACGTATTATAACGTTGAAGAGTATTTAAAGGGAAATGGTGTAAAAAAACCAGTTGTTATGCCGATTTCTGCTCGTGCTGCAAAGATTTTCAAAGGAGTACTTAGTGGAAGAAAGCTTACGACAAAAGAAGAGAGAGGATTTAGAACATACTTTGAAATGTATCAAGATGAAGAGTATAACTTGCATTTTTTAAACGATATTACCGTTGAAGAGTTATTAGTAAACTATGGAAATCTAGATGGTGATATTACCGTAGCTGGTAATGAATACAGTAGAAAAGAAATTTTGCAAGCATTGGTACATACTGGGGTGCCAGCGTTAGAGAATTATTTTTCAAATTTAGAGTCTAATGAATAGGTAGGGAGAGAGAAGTATGACGACAATTTTCTTGAAATATAATCCTTATAAGGTTGAGACTGTTGTGACTATTGATGGGGAACCAATTAAGGAAGATAGTTATTTAGCACAATTTAAGAATGAACGTTTACAATTGTGGATTGATCAATTTATTGAGAGATTAATAGATGAACTTAATGAAGATACGTTTTCATTAAATTTTGAAGGAACACAATTTGATTTTGAAGATGTAGAAGAAGCGTGTGCTAAATATAATGCGGAACATAACGCGAGTGTAACTGTAAGTTATACGGTAACTGAAAATAGTAATAATAAAATTGATGAGCTAAAAGAATTGTTTGAATATATGCAAGAAGGACCATTCGAAGATCTTAAAAGTAATGGCATTCGAAGGAATTTTGATAAAGCTTTGAGTTCAGACTTTGAAATTGCTGTCGTTGCAACAATGAGTTCAGGGAAATCGACACTTATCAACTCCCTTTTAGGAACAGAATTAATGCCAGCAAAAAATGAGGCTTGTACAGCCACAATTGCAACTATTAAAAATACTGAACAGAAAGATTTGTTAGGGCGTTGCTTAAATCATGAACAAGAGGAGATTGAGGAATGGCAAGAACTTAATCTAGAAGTGATGGATCGTTTTAATAACAATGAAGAAGTTTCAGACATTGAGATAAAGGCGAATATCCCTAATATTTCTTCAGGAAAAATGAATCTAGTTCTTGTTGATACACCAGGACCGAATAATTCACGTAATAGCTCTCACCGTGATCATACATATCGCGTTATTAAAAATGATACAAAACCAATGGTTCTATATGTTTTAAATGCAACGCAGTTAGGTATTCAAGATGATAATGATCTGTTAAATACAGTAGCAGAACAAATGAAAAGCGGCGGGAAGCAATCGAAAGATCGATTTATTTTTGCGGTTAATAAAATAGATGAATTCGATACGGAAGCAGGAGAAAGTGTTAGCGAAACGATTCGTGATGTTAGAGAATACCTTGAAGAAAAAGGAATTGAAAACCCTAATATATTCCCAGTATCAGCATTGATGGCGAAACTAATTCGTATGGATCAAAATGGTCATAAATTAACTAAAAAACAAAAAAATGCGTTACGTGAGCATGATTTGTTCATTGAAGAAGAAGAATTAAACCTATTAAAGCATGCACCTTTAAGTGAAAAACGTAAAGAAAATCTTTATGAAAAAGTGCAAGTGGCGAAAGATGAAGAAGATACGTATCAAGAGGCATTAATGTATACTGGTGTTCCTTCAATTGAAGAAGCTATAAATGAATATTTGGAGAAATATGCAGTTACATCTAAAATTACAACAGCCGTCAATTCTTTTAAGGATGTTGTAGAAGCTAAAAGATTAGAACAAAACTTGAAAACAGAGTTAGTTTCTAATGAACAGAAACGTATAGAAATTCATGAGCAAATGAAAAAGCTAAATGAAGAAATTGAAAAAGGGAATAGAGCTCAGCAATTTAAAGAACGCATCAAGCGTAAACAATACGACCAGCATGATATTATTCAACGAATTGAGGGTAAAATTGAGCGGAAAATTGATGACATGGTCGAAATTTTTCGAGATAAAGTAAGGATTGAAGAATACGAAGCCAATAAGCTAATTGAGAGATTAAAAGAAGATATAAAATCATTACAAAGTGATATTAAAACGGATTTAGAGCTAATTATTTTAATGGTATTAAAAAATAATGCAAAAGAGCTATTGGAAGAGTATAAGGGATATGTACAAGATTTAATTGAAGTGAGTGGTAATGCACTTAGCACTGAAGAATTCTCAATTTTCTTCACGGACATTCCTAATGCAGAATCGATAGTAAGTGAAATCTCTTATGATGCCAGTGTAGTAACAGGAGAAGAATGGGTATCAACTTCAAAATGGTATAATCCATTTTCATGGGGAGATGGTTACAACAGGAACATTTATTCAACAAAAACTTTTGTTAATGTTGATGACATTACAGAAAATGTGATTTTTCCTGTGAAACTTAATGTGTATGAAAATATTGAATATGCACAGGCATATATAAAAAGTGAAGAAAAGCGTATAAAGGTATATTTCAATAGTGAAATTGATAGATTAGAAAATTTATTAAAAAATAAAGTGAAAGAAATAGAAGTATTATCTAGTGATAGTGAATTGATTAGAGAAAGATTGATTGAGGATAAAGAAAAGTATGAATGGTTACAAGATTTCCAAGTTCGTTTAAATAATATTTTAGAAATTTAAATAAGGAGTGAATAAAATGTTTAACCCACAAGCCTTTCTGGTAGAAGCAGTTTCTTCAGGTGAATTAAAAAGAATTCGGGTAGCGCTAAGTACTTACCTAACGAAAAATCCGACAAATGATGGCGGAGAAATAACAAATGCTTTAAATTATGTCCAAAAAAACTTTAATGAAGAATTATGGGAAATGCAGGATGAACGAAAATTAGAAAAAGATGCATCTAAATGGACAAAAGCGTATCTAGCAGATTTAAAAAGCGATTTAAGAAATAATTTTTCTAAAGAGAGATTTAATCATATTTTGGAAGTTGGAAAAGTAGTTCATCAAAAAAAAAAGTCGACACACATGGACAACCAACCCGAAAGAGTATTACAGAAAACAACAAAATCAGAAACAACAAGGAAAGTGTCAGTCAATCGAAGTCGAATATCCAAGAAGGGCCAGCTAGTAATAAGCGGAATATTGGTAGCCGTGGCAGCGGCAGCAGTAGTGTATCTAATGAAGGAATAGAAAAAGGGTACTTACAAGGGGAAGAAAAAATAAGTAGTCATACAAGCTTTACCCCTTCTCGATACTTGCTTGATTCTGTTTCTAAGGGAAGAATTAGTTTAATTAGGGAGGCAATGATAATGGATATCGCTAAGTCTCCCTATTTATATTCGGAAATTGTGTCATTTGTTCTGGGGACAATTGCTGCACAAGATTTGTGGAACGATTCTAGTAGAGTACTCATTAAAGAGAAAAGATATTGGAACAATCAGTACTATATACAGCTAAAGAAAGATTTAAAAGTAAACTTTACTGAAGAAAATTTGAAGTATTTTGTTGAAGTTTTACACATGTTATTAGAACAAAAAGAGTTTGATAAGCAAGCTGAGCGGGAAATGAATAAACGAAATGCTTCGGAAAAAAGAGTGGGACTTTTTGAGGTAGTGATGAATCAAAATGTTGAATTTATAGAACGTACGCTCGAAGGGTTTAATAGTAACTTTGAAAGGTTTTCAAACATTGGACAGTCAATGAGAGAAGAAATAAAACAAAGAGAGTCAAATTCCGATGTAGATTTAATATACAAAAATTCTCGTAAACGGTAGTCAATTAAATTTGGTGGTGAGTGGATAAATGACGCAAGATGTATCTTTAGTATATCGGAAAGAACTAGATGTTCGAAATTATGAAGAACTAGAGAATGGATTCCAATTAGCAAGTAGTTTTGTACAAAAAAACTATATTAGTGAATTAACGAGTCATGAAGTAGTGCCTGTTGATGCAGACTTAGATAGTGCGACAATAAGACAGCAAATCCGTTTATTTAAAGTAGGTAAGCTAGTTTATGATAAAAATGAGAATAGCATTGATAAGTTATCAAGTGTATATAATGCCTTATTTAATGTAAGAAGCGCGATTGTTATGATTCTAGATAGTGATGGTGAGCAAACAGATTTGTATTTAGGGGTTCGTGCAAATTGCGAGGAAAAAAACATTAATGTTGCGAAAGAAACATTAGAGAAAAGTTTTTTAGGTAATTTTCCTGGTAGTGACATTGAGAATTTAAGAAACCCTCAAATTGAGGAACTGTTAAATAAAAGTATCGATGTGAAAAAGAACGGTAATGCTCGTGTTATTTCTACTGTTTCAGGTATCCCATCATTAAAGGATAGTAATAAAGAAAACTTTGTACAAGGTATGGAGAAATTAGTAGATGCAATGAAAGGCGAAACTTTTACTGCGGTTTTTATCTCTGATCCTATTCTTCATAAGCAAGTAGAAGAGATGCAAAGTGGTTATGAGAAATTATATTCGCAACTTGTTCCGTTCGCGCAATGTGATTTCAACTTTAATATAAATGATAGTCAGGCAATAACAGATAGCTTAACGCTAGGATTTAATGAAACTCTTAATGAAAGTTTAACGCAAACGCAAAGTTTTACAAATGGGAATTCTGAAACGAAAGGTAGCTCTGAAACGAAAGGGAAGACCAGAAGTGTAGCTGGAGTAGCACCACTTATAGGGGCAGGAATAGGCGCAGTATTTGCTGGACCAATGGGAGCTGCTTTTGGTGGCAGTATTGGTAGTGCAGCAGCAAGTATGATGGGAAGTACATCTGAAAGCAAAGCTTCAAATGAATCTGTTACTGACAGTCAATCCAAAACGGAAGGTACATCTAGTACAACTGGTAAGTCGAATTCTACCTCGACACAAGAGGGGAAATCAGAAACATTATCTATTGGAAATACAAAAGGTATTCAGTTGAACTTTGAGAATAAGGCTGTAACAAATTTACTTGAACAAATCGATGAGCAATTAAAGCGCTTAAAAAGTTCAAATGATTTTGGTATGTGGAATACAGCTTGTTATTTTGTAGCACCGAATCAACAAGTGGCTGAAGTAGCCGCAAGTACATTTAAAGCGATTATGCGTGGTGAAAATTCAGCTATAGAACATTCAGCAATTAATACGTGGACTTCAGAACAAAAGGACAAAGTTTCTGAAGTTGGGCGATATTTAAAACAGTTGAAGCATCCTATTATTGATATGAAAGTAGAAAATGGATTGGATATGCCGTATGTAACGCCAGGTTCATTGTTGAGTGGTAAAGAAGTGGCGATTATGATGAACTTACCGCGTAAATCTGTAAGTGGTATACCTGTTCTTGAAACTGCGGAGTTTGGGCGTAATGGATTTTCATATGAAGATACAGAAAACAATTCAAAAATAAATATTGGTAAAGTATTTCATATGGGAAAGGTAGAACAAACAAAGGTAGCGGTAGATATTCAAAGTTTAGCGATGCATACTTTTGTTACGGGCTCTACTGGCTCAGGAAAATCCAATACAATTTATAAATTGTTGCATGAACTGAACCGTAAGCGTATTCCGTTTCTTGTAATTGAACCTGCAAAAGGAGAATATAAGCAAATATTTGGTGGACGTGAAGATGTACATGTGTTTGGAACAAATTCAAAATTCACGCCATTATTAAAAATTAATCCTTTTAGATTTCCAGATGAAATTCATGTACTTGAGCATATAGATCGTTTAGTGGAGATTTTTAATGCGTGTTGGCCAATGTATGCGGCAATGCCTGCAGTTTTAAAAGAAGCGCTTGAGAGAGTCTATGAGGAGAACGGATGGGATCTTGAACTGTCGCTTCACATTGAAGAAAAACTAAGTTTTCCAACGATGCATGATTTAGTAAAAGTCTTACCAGAAATTATTCATGAATCAGGCTATTCTGAGGAATTGAAGAGTAATTATATAGGTGCATTAGTTACTCGTGTAAAATCATTAACTAATGGATTAGTGGGGCGTATTTTCTCAGGGGAAGAAATTGAGAATCGGTACTTATTTGATGAAAATTGCTTAATTGATTTAAGTCGTATTGGTTCATCTGAAACAAAGGCATTATTAATGGGGATTTTATTTATGAGATTGCAGGAGCATCGTATGACAAATACGCAAGAGATGAATCAACCATTACAGCATGTTACTGTTTTAGAAGAAGCTCATCATTTATTGCCTAAAACTTCGAATTCGCAATCACAAGAGGGAAGTAATCTTCAAGGGAAATCAGTTGAAATGATTACGAATGCTATCGCAGAGATGCGTACATATGGTGAAGGATTTATCATTGCAGATCAATCCCCGAACTTGCTAGATACATCAGTTATTCGTAATACGAATACAAAGATCATTCTTCGTTTACCTGAAGGAAGTGATCGTCGTGAAGTTGGTCTTGCAGCTAGCTTAAATGAAGATCAGATTAATGAAATTCCTAAATTGAAAACAGGGGTTTCAATTGTATATCAAAACAACTGGTTACAGCCGGTATTATGCACCTTTGAAAAATATGAAAATGAAAATCCATATGTACATAAAGAGGATGTTACATCTTTAAGTCAAAGTAAGAAAAACACCGGTGACATTTTAAAGATTCTCTTAGCTGGTCGTATGACAGAAAAGCCATATTTTAATAAGAGTGAACAAGAAATCAACGAGTTGCAAACTTGGTTATCTAATACGAGTTTACCAAATAGTCTTAAACAAAATGTACTCACGGAACTTTCTTCTTTTAACAACAAAGAAGAGGTCAAATACTGGGAACAAAGTTCATTTGATGAACTTTCTAACGTAGTTTGGAATTTACTTCATGGGGATAAAATTCAAAAGTATGCGAAAGCAGCTATGTCATTTGATCAATATAATGAAAAGTTACGATTGGCACTAAAAAGATATGCAGTTTTGGAAGGAAATCATGAATTAGAGCAATCAATAATCCAATGCTTATTGTATCAACATTCTATTGAGAAGCCTGCTTTCAAAGAGTTTTATTTCAATTGGGTAGAGGATGCTCGTCAAAAGGAGCTGTATTTATGATTGAAGCAATGGCACAAACATTTTTAGAAGTTCAAAAGCAAGATGTGATGAAAGGGACTACAGAAATTCCTTCATTTGCACGAGAAATGGCTCCAAAAGAGGTACATAGTTATGAAGAGGCGAATAAGCCAATTCGCTATGTAGAAACAAGAAATCAAAGTTTAGAGAACGATTTACACCCTATCACAGGTGTTCCTTTTGAAAAGAAAATAATTGAGTTACCAAGCGGTGAAATAGTAGAAGGTGTTTTCCCAGAGTTTCCTGTAACATATGAAGTGCAATTAGATGAGCAACAATACTTAGATAGTGATGCAAGACAATTTAAGACGGCGATAGGGAAATTAGCTCAAGAAATTGAAAATAACCCGGACCTCCAAAAGAAATTTACACCTGAGCAACTTGAACAAATTAAATATGGTGAAACACCAGAGGGTTATGTGTGGCATCATTCTGAGCAGCCAGGAGTTTTACAACTTGTAGATAAAGATTTACACGATAAAAGTGGTCATACAGGTGGACGTAACTTATGGGGCGGAGGAACAGAACATCGATAAACGGTTACTAAGTAACTAATGAGAGAAGGGGTGAAGTATAATATGAATGTAAGCTGGATTATGTCCAAGCCATTAAGGGATGAAGAAGAGGTTGTTCGCTTTGAAAATATGTTAGAAATAGTACTTCCAGATGATTATAAATTATGTATTACTAATTATAATGCTGGTCGTCCAAGACCAAACGTATTTGATACAGCTCAGAGAAAAGAGTTAGTTGCCAAAGCACTATTGTCATTTGATCAATCGAATGTAGAGAATATATGGGACACGTTTGAAAACGTAAAAAATCAGTTACCTAAACGAATTGTTCCATTTATGAGTGATCAATTTGGCAATTATATTTGTTTTGATTATAGAACGTCTAATGAACCGGCTGTTGTATTTTGGGACCATGAACTAAGTCATCAAAATATAGAAAAAGGAATTAGTTATATAGCTAATAGTTTCTCAGAATTTGTTGAAGGCTTGTATGAATTGAATTAAGTGTAATAAATAATGCCAACTTGCTTCAGACAAGTTGGCATTTGATTTAGAAAACTAGTAAAAAACAATTAATATGACACACATACTACCACATTACAAACTATAATTTACTTATAACAATACATTAAAATGATTATTGAAGAGAAGTGTTCACAAATTTATAAACGGCGGTGCAGGGATTGGATTATAATTTTGAGATTTTATCACTTTTAGATGATTCGATGGAGTTTGAGAAGTTACATAGTAAGTTTAATCGTTTTAATCCTTTTAAAATATTGAAGGTGGATAGGTTTGAGATTAGGCATTCTAATATGATTGCTTGGTTACTTGATCCTACGGAGAATCATCATCTGGGTTCTATGTTTGTCAATAAGTTGCTTTCTAAAACGTTTGTAAAAGCGGAAAATGAGGAGTTAATTGGTCGATATAATTTTATTAAATTACATAAGCAGTCTCTTCAAGATTTGGAAGTTTTCCGCGAAGTACAAACGAAGAATAATAAACGAATTGATATTTTGGCAATATCAGAGTCGCAAAAGGTTGCTATTTTGATTGAAAATAAATATAAGTCGTCAGAATCAGATGGACAATTACAAAATTACATCAATTTTGTTAGCGAGAAATATGAAGGGTATACGATTATTCCAATCTTTTTAAGTTTAGATGGTAGTGCGCCAAGCCATACGTCGTATCTTACTTTAGATTACGGGGATATTTTAAATATCCTGAAAGCACAATTGGAGATTTATAGTGAGTATACGTCTAGTACGATTAAAGATTTTATTTCCTATTATATTGATATATTAGAGGGAGAACTAGTTCGTGATGAGGAAGACATTGAACTAGCGTTAACTGTGTATAAAAACCATAAAGCTGCTGTTGATTTTCTATGTGTAAATGGTAACGGAAAAGTGGTTGGAAAGTTTGTTAGTAAAGAGTTGCAACGGGCTGTGAGGAAATTGGATGGTGAAGTGAAAGAAGATCTTCGCAAAATTTATAAGAAGTATGCTGAAACACTTCGTTTTATACATAAAGCTGGAAATAGTGTAATGAGAGAGGCGTTCTTACAGTTTGTAGAACAAAATCAAATACCAAATGGTTGCTACAAGGAACATATTCGTATTCCATCATTCATTTTTGAAGAATGGAGACAACTTGATGAGTTTGTTGGCGTGCCAAAAGGTGAGTGGTGGTTACGCAATGCTCTTATTACTTGGTTTGAAAGAGAACCAGATGGGCGTATGAAGCTTACGATTGAAGTAGGTCCGTTAGAACAATATGAAAATCGATTAAAATTATTATGTAAGTTAGAAGAGAATGGTGTAACGATTAAAGAGAAAGCGAAAGAAAATGGAGCGAAGTTTACGAGAATTTACACGGTATATATGGATGTGAAGGATTGGGCGGATCAAGATGAGATTCTTCAAGTGATGAATAACATGTATAACTGTGCAGACTTTAATCAAGTCGTTTCCGCGATAGACGATACGATATCTAGTTTTATAAATGGAGAAGAAGATACGTTTGAAGAACGTAATCAAATAGAAGTAGATGTTTTAGCTAATGCGTTCCGATCATTTATTCATCAACATAAGCTTCAAGAAGAATTTTATAATATCAGTAGTAAAAAACCGTCATTTATTATGCCACAGTTTCGCGCGCTTGAGGAACAATTTGGTAAACCGAAATGGGATTGGTGGTTAAATAACTGTGCGATTATGTGGTTTGAGCGTTTGAAAGATAATAGATTGAAGCTGACGTTAGAAATTGGTCCGCTGGAATCACAAAAGAGACTAACGCTATTACATAAGCTTGAAAGCAAAGGGAAAAAAATAAGTCTACAAGCTAAAAGACCGGAAGCGATGTTTACTAAAATTTATACACGAACATGTCCGATTAGTAATTGGTCAGGTGAAGATGTGGTGCTGAGTGCAATGAACGAGTTATTTAGTGATGAAGGGTGTAAAAATGTCATCCAAATGTTAACGGATATCACTGAAGAGGGCGTTTATATGTAAGAGGGGTTGCCAAGTACAGAGGAATGTACTTGGCAATTATTTTAACTTAATAAAGGAGATTGTTCATTTATGAAATTAGCAAAAACAGAGATACAGCAATTTATATTAAAACAATTGGAGCTTTGCGAGTTGAAAGAATTAGATGTCGAATTCGCAGTTCGAGGGCTGGATTTTGATCCAAACATGTTTATTCGTGCGGGAGAAATGGGCTTAGAAATAGGGTTTCATAGATTAGTATGGACTTGTCCAGTCGCACCAGATATGACACGGTTTACGCATCATATATTATTATGGGAACATCTGGAAGAATTAAGTGACAGTGAAAAGGCTGTGGAAATGACAGAGAGTATTCGTATGGTGGCTGATTTTAGAAAGAGGCGTTACCAGCAGTGTCAGTTTTGTAATACAAAGACTTTGCCGGAACATCTTTTTGAGGATGGTGTATGTTATGGATGTGCTACTGTGCATTTTGGGGTGATATATTGATGTTTTGGAAGTATGTATAGAGAGTGGTAAAGAAGTTAGAAATGGATTTTGAGTATAGACGGAAGGTGTTGGAGTGGTATTATATACAATACTATTTTCAAATAGAGGAACCTCGTTGTGTACTCATAGTATAGCTGATAAGAGGCTTTTTATTTAACAAAAAGGTTATCAATAAACAGTCGTTTAGAGATAACCTTTAAAAGTAGTAGAAGAATTAAAAGAGAGTCTAGCTAGATTTATTGTTAGCTAGTGTATCCCCACCACCAAGCTCCGCCTCAATCTGCGAAGTCTTCGATGACTCATCCATACGCCAATACGTAATAAAGCTTATCGCGATACATCCAGCTACGTAGAAGTAGAATAGTGATTCCATTCCGATACTCTTTAGCCATAATGCGATGAACTCTGCAGTTCCCCCGAATATCGCAACAGTTAATGCATATGGTAAACCTACGCCAAGTGCGCGAATTTCAGTTGGGAAGAGTTCTGCTTTTACAATCGCGTTAATGGAAGTATAACCGGTAACGATAATGAGACCGACCATCATAAGTAAGAATGCTACCATTGGTTCTGTCGTTTTTTCCATGAAGAAGAAGATTGGTGCTGTTAGTAATGTTCCGAGAATACCGAATGCCATTAATAGTGGGCGGCGTCCAATTTTATCGGATAATAGCCCTGCAATTGGCTGAAGTACGACGAAAATGAGTAGTGCAGCAAAGTTAATCCAGCTTACAACTTCTTTCGGCAGACCGACTGTGTTTACCATGAACTTTTGTAAATATGTTGTGTACGTATAGAATGCGACAGTGCCTCCTAATGTTAGGCCGACTACTGTTAATACTGCTTTCGGATGTTTCATAAGAGCGCGAACGGTTCCTGCGTTTTCGCGTTTTTGTGATTTTATGTTTGAGAATTGCTCCGATTCATCCATTGTACGGCGAAGCCATAATACAGCTACTGCACCCATCGCTCCAATAATGAACGGAATGCGCCAGCCCCAAGCTTTCATATCTGGTTCGCTTAGTAATTGTTGAAGAACAATTTGAACGCCTAACGCAACCATTTGCCCAGCAACGAGCGTTACATATTGGAAGCTTGAATAAAAACCGCGGCGTCCACTACTAGCCATTTCAGATAAATACGTTGCGGAAGTTCCGTACTCTCCGCCGAGTGATAATCCTTGTAGTAAACGAGCCAGAACTAAAATAATTGGCGCCATAATACCGATGCTTTCGTAACTAGGTGTACAGGCGATAATTAAAGAACCACCGGCCATAACTGTAATCGAAAGCGTTAATGCTGCCCGGCGTCCGTGCCGATCCGCATAGCGACCCATTAATAAACTTCCGATAGGGCGCATTAAAAAACCAACTGCGAAAATAGCCGCTGTGTTCAGTAACTGACTCGTTGGATCGCCTTTAGGAAAGAACTCTGCTGAGAAGTAAACAGCGAAGGCAGAGTAAACGTACCAGTCGTACCATTCAATTAAATTGCCGACTGAACCTTTGAAAATATTGCCGGCGACTCGGTTAGATTTTGCTTGAGCCATAATGATTCCTCCTCTTGCTTATAAATAGAATGATAATTATGAAAGCGTGTTCATCGTAGTTGAATTGTACTGTCTATAGAATAAAATCTCAATATTATGACAATTTTATTCTTTTTGTACTTTATGTACATGGAGAGTTTTAATAGTTGCTTCATTATTCGTTTTGTCATAATAATAGAAAGAGGAGATTGATAGTTTTGAATATTTTATCAAAGGATATGAAGTATGAAGAAATCACGCAAAGTCTCATTACAAACGAAAATAGTCAGCTTAATTATCGCGTTAATTTTATTTGTCGTTCTCCTATTAGCAGGAATATTTGTTTACATTCAGTCCGTTGATACGAAACGCCAAGTGGAGCAGTTAGCACTGCAAACAGCTAAATCTCTTTCTTTTATGCCTGCTATAAAAGATGCCTTTCAAAATAATGAGCATAAAAGTACGATCCCATCTATTGCGGAACAAGTTCGTGAGCAAGCTGGTGCAGATACTGTCATTATAGAAGATCGCTTTGGGGTGATGTATTCCCATTCTAATTCGGAGTTAATTGGCACAAAGAGTAACAATCCATATAACTATGAAGCACTCACTTTTGGTGGCTATTATACGCTTGAAGGAAATGGGGAAAGTGGTCCGGCTTTAATGGCGAAGGCGCCCATTATTGTTCATAACGGAGACTACGATCAAGTAGTAGGTGTTGTGACAGTAGAGTTTTTAATAAAAGGTATTGAATCTAACATACTGAGCAGAACGAAAGAAATTATACTCTTTTCCTTAGCTGTATTACTAGCTGGAATTGTTGGCGGTATTCTTTTAGCACGTAGCATTCGTAAAGATACACTCGGTTTGGAACCGAATGAAATCGCGGCGTTATATCGGGAACGAAGCGCGATACTACTATCTATAAAAGAAGGAATTATCGCCATTGATCAAAATGGTTTTATTACGATGATGAACACATCGGCAGAAGAAATGCTACATGTAAATGGTGATTATATGCAGCAGCACATTTCAAAAGTTTTACCGGAATTTAATATGGAGAGAGTGCTAGAAAACGATCAAGAAATCGCGTTTCAAGATAAAGTGTTTATTTTAAACATGACACCGATACTTGAAAATAACAGTACGGCAGGAGTTGTATGTAGTTTTAGAGATAAAACAGAACTGCAAAACCTTGTGAACACAATATCTGAGGTAAGAAAGTATTCAGAGGACTTACGCGCTCAAACGCATGAATTTACAAATAAGCTGTTCGTTTTATCAGGATTACTTCAGTTAGGACATTACAAAGAAGCAATTGAATTTATTCAGCAAGAATCTAATATTCATCAAAGTCAAAATCATATTTTATTCCATCAAATTCATGATGCGAAAGTACAAGCTATTTTATTAGGAAAAATCGGAACAGCATCTGAGAAGAAAATTGATTTTCATATTGAAGGAGATAGTGCGCTTCATCCGTTACCAGACCATATAAAAGTATCGCACCTTATTACGATTCTTGGAAACATAATCGACAATGCGTTTGATGCGGTGAGTGGACAAGAGGAGAAGAATGTTTCCTTCTTCGTTACGGATATTGGCCACGACATTGTGTTTGAAGTGATAGATAGTGGAGAAGGGATACCAGTTGGAAAAATCACGACCATTTTTCAAAAAGGATTTTCGACGAAAGGAAATGATCGTGGTTACGGACTAGCAAATGTAAAAGAAATGGTAGATTTACTAGAGGGAGCAATTGAAATTCAAAACGAGAAAAATGGGGGAGCTATTTTTACAATTTACCTTCCGAAAACATTGAGAGAAAGTACATGACAAACAGGGGGATGGGCATATGTTGAAGGTTGCAATTGCAGAAGATGATTTTCGCGTCGCACAAATTCAGGAAGAGTTTTTATCAAAAATAAAGGACGTAAAAGTGATTGGAAAAGCATTGAACGCAAAAGAAACGATGGAACTACTACAAAGGGAAGAAATCGATTTGCTTCTATTAGATAATTATTTACCAGACGGAATTGGCACAGACTTATTGCCAAAAATCCATGCAGACTTTCCAACCGTTGACGTCATTATGGTGACAGCGGAAAATGAAAACCATATGTTAGAAAAAGCAATTCGAAATGGCGTAAGTAATTACCTTATAAAACCAGTCACGTTAGAAAAATTCGTTCGCACAATTGAAGACTATAAAAGAAAGAAGCAATTATTACATAGTAATAATGAAGTAAATCAAGCACTCATCGATAACTTCTTCGGCATTTCGCAAACACAAGATATAAAAAACTTACCGACTGGTGTTGATCCGTTAACATTGCAAAAAGTGAAAGGTATTATAAAAGGATTCGAAGAGGGCATTACAATAGAAGAAATGGGAGAACAAATGGGGGCCTCCAGAACAACCGCAAGAAGATATTTAGAATACTTAGTAGCGACAAACGAATGCACAGTAGAGTACACATACGGCATTATCGGACGACCAGAGCGAAAATATCGCATAGGACGAGGACTATGAAAAAACGATTATTACTATGTATATGGATCATGACGGGAGTAATAGCTGGTTGTTCCTCAGAAAAGTCTCAAAAGAATACAGTAAACATAGACAAAGTAGAAATCGTTGCGCCAAATGTTCAAGGAGCAGGATGGGACTTAACAGCACGAGCGATGCAAAAAACACTAACAGAAGAAAAAATCTTCACAAAACCAATCACAGTCACAAACAAAGTGGGCGGCAGCGGTGATGTCGGATGGAAATATACGAAACAAAAAGGCGGTCACGTACTGGCGATCAACTCAAGCTTACTCATAACGAACAACCTACTAGGCCACAGTAAACTAACATATAAAGACTTCACACCGCTAGCAACACTCGCATCGGACTGGGAAGTCGTTGTCGTATCAAAAGACTCAAACATAGAAAACGCAAAGCAACTAATGGAACAACTAAAACAAGACAAGAATAACTTCAAAATCGGCGTTGCCCCTGGCTTAGGAAACGACGATCATCTATCCTTCGTACAAGTAAGCAAAGCATTCGGCATAAACCCTGCCGAACTACAATTCTTCGTCTACGAAAACAAAGAAAAAATCATAAACGCTTTAACGAACAAACAAATCACCGCCGCAACCATGACCCTATCCGAAGCCGAAAAACAATACAAAGCCGGCAAAATAAAAATACTAGCCGTATCCGCACCAAAACGTCTAGACCGACTACCAGAAATCCCAACATGGAAAGAACAAGGAATCAACGTCATCTTCCAGCACTGGAAAGGCATTATGGGCCCAAAAGATATGACGGAGGAAGAGGTTGCTTATTGGGATGGTGTTATTAAGAGGATGGTGGAGAGTGATAGTTGGAAGGGGATTTTGAGGGAGCGGGGTTGGAATTCTTATTATAGGGATAGTGGGGAGAGTAGGGTGTTTTTGGAGGATAGTTATGAGTGGTATGGGGGGATGGTAAAAAGGAATTGAGTATTATTTTATTTACCTATAGTAGGGTGGAGTATAAATGGAAAATGAATGGATAAACAAAAAGGTGGAAGAACTACTTTTAGGTTAAATTTCATAAAAGTAGTTCTTCCACCATGTATATTTGCAACTCTCTTAAAAAGTTCATTTTGTTTTAACTTAGCTTGAGTATTACACTATTAGTTATATACATTAAGTGTTTCGAATAGTTCCATTTGCTGTGAGTTTAATCTATTGTTATTTATTTTTTCCATGTTGTTCAAGCTCCATTCAGCAATAGGGCGTGCAATTACTCTCGCGAGTTCAACAGGTACAGCATTCCCGATTTGTTTATATATTTTGTCTAACTTTCCATTTTCACTAATGGATAAATTGTTACCATCAGAAAATACAAACCAGTCAGGGAATGTTTGTATGCGTGCAATCTCTTGCACAGATAGTCTTCTATGAGATCTTTCATTTCCTGGTAATTCCCATTTGTCCGTTCCAATCTTTTGCATAGGTTCGCCGCTAGGGTGTAAAGGAGCCTGTCTTCCAGAAGCTTGTATAGTAAAACTTTGCTCGTTCCACTGTTTTTTTCGATTTCGAGACAGATATATGGATGAAAAGCTTCCTTCATAGTACGATCCAGGATTGGATTCTAAATCACCGATAGCGTCTTTTAACGTTACATAGGATTTTTTATTTTTCCCAATACCATGTGTTGGCTCTGGGAATTTATATTCGAAATCAAGTCCTTTTCTTACGCCGACAATGAATACTCGTTCTCTAAGTTGTGGGACACCATAATCTCGTGAATTGACAAGCTGAAACTTAACATTGTAGCCAGCGGATTCGAAGTCTTGAATAATTTGTTTAATGACTTCTCCTTTCCCTAGGGTTAACATGCCTTTAACATTCTCAGCAATAAAGAAGGCTGGTTTTGTTTGGAGAAGACATCGAATGAAATGGATATATAGAAAGTTTCTTTCATCGTCAATTAGTCTTGGACCGGCTTCACTGAACCCTGGGCATGGAAAACCACCTAATACGATATCGCATTTTGGGAAAGTTTTAATTTTGCGAATATCTTTTTGGTTTTGAATGACTGTTTGTGGAAAATTTAATCTATATGTTTGATTTGCTTCCTTAAACATATCCACAGAATAAATGGTATGAAATACACTTTGGTTTCTGTCTCTATCAAAAGATTCACGAGAAGATAATATGTTATTGGTTTTGGTATTACCTATCGTTGCATCTAAGCCAGATAATTCAGCACCGAGATCTAGACCACCACAGCCTGAAAATAAACTTACAAGATTAAGCTTATTAGGGTCGAAGTTTATATTTGCTTCCGTATCTTCTTCTGGTAATCCTTGTGTATTTTCTTGCTCTTCTTGGATTTTCTCTATTAGTAAATTTTTTACTTGTTCAATATCATAATCTTTTAACGGACGGTATTTTGCCCTACCTCGTTCTTCGATTTTCATACAAGCACCTCCGATAATTACTTGTTTATTTTAACACTTTAAGCCGGAAAAGGCCAGTATGCAGATTATTATGTAATATTTCCGCAGGGCAGGTTGTAATATTCTATCAATGTTGTGAAATTTAGGAATGTATTTTGTGAAATTGATAAAGAATATTTAATACTTGTTTGTATTTCAAAGGTGTATTCTATGGTGAAAATATTGTGATCATATTTTTGCCATAGAATGCCTTGGATATGTAAGTGTTTTTTTAGTCTTACTTATTTAGCGTTTTAATAATTTTTACCTACTTAATGTTTAATTGGTATTCGGAAGTTAATTTAACAGAAGACCATCCATGGTGTTGTCCTTTACTGAATTTCATGCGCAAGCTAATTGTTTCTTGATCATTGCTCCACAATATGGTGTTTTGAATGGTAGTAGGTGTGTTGATTTTAACTTTTATCGCACTATTGATCTCTGAATGTTCTTTGCAAAGACTAACTCCCTCATTGTAAATTGTAATAGCCATCATTGCTTTTCCTAATAAATTTCCAGTACCTGTTCGAAGTTGTTCTTGATTGGCTTTTTCTAATTGCTTTCCTAGTTCATAAGACAGTTTTTCTAGACTATCTCTATGATTTAAACCCCCAGTGTTAAAGGTAGATTTCACCTCATTTACAATAGATTCCATACTTCCCACGTTAAAATATGTAGGACCTAAAATTGTTCCGATCCCAGGGTTTTTTGTAGTTATCTTGCTATTCTTTTTAGATAGAGCTTTTAGGGAAATATTTTCAACAATAATATCATTGTTCGCTTTTAAGATTAACTGAAGGTCACCGGTATCAAGTCTATCACCGATATAGGCATCTGGAATTAATTCGATGCTTTCTATAGTATAGTCGTTATATTTTTGACGTAATTTCTTTGTTATAGCTGGTACGATTGTAGAAGTTGAATCAAATAATTCTTTTAGTGTTTCTGGTTTTAAAGCAGAATAATATGTACCGAGTAATTCAATACATGTATTTGGATCTACTTGGACGATATTAGGAAACTCCTTCAAAAAATAATAGTATGAAAAGGCTTCATGACATTTTCCTATCGCATTACTGTTATTTTTTATCTTGATATACTCATGTTTAGTTATTAGTTTTTTTATTTTGTTAATAGTTTTCTTATTGATATTTTTTATATCTTGTTCTTCTGGAAACTCATGATAACTAGTCGCAAGTTTTATAGATGTTGTAGGGTCGCTTTCAAATTTAAACCGTAAAGTTAGTGCTACTTCACCAAATTTAATACCCACTGAAGCCTTTCCTATTTTATATAACTCAATATCTTTAAAAGTAGGGTATGATGGACAGAACTTTTCAACTTGAATGTCATTTTCATCTTTTCCATATTGGGTAATAATGTTGACATTATCAACCATAAAAAAGGAATTGAATGCATGGGAAAAACCTAAACCTATATTTCCTTGATTGTGAAACTGTTGAAGTAGAGAAAAACATGTTTCACGTAAATTAAAGAGAAAGCGTCCTCTATATTCATTAATGTCGTTTGTGAATTTAGGGAAATAGTCTTGAACAAGTGTTTTTAATTCCTTTTTATCAGTGATATAGTGTGTACCCTCATTATGTTCAACTAAATCTTTTAAGAATTCTAAGTAGTATTTTTCGAATTTGTTATTAAAAATATCCTGCATGTCTTGGGATAAGAAGTATTTTGTTAAGAAGCTTTTTGCTCCAAGATTTTTGGGCTGAATTTTCCCACCCTTTTTTATGTAGAATAAATTTATATAGGTAATCGATCCATCTTTTAAATACAGCGTAAGATCATTAGTACGATCTGGATGTGGATCATCGAACTTTGAAGTAACTGAACCAATGTTTGGATATAAACCTTGGATAAAAGTAACTGTTTCCTTTGTTGTCTGTGGATAATTATTGATAGATAAGGAGTTTAATGACTGTAATAATGCTTGTTGTACTGATTTTACGTGGCTGTCTCCGATAGTTTTTGGGATTGGCTTCTTTTTCATTGTACACATCCTTTGGACTGTAAGTTAGTGTTCTTAAAATTGCACTTAAGTTAATAGGAGTAAATAATATGATTTGAAATTTTCAAATTGATAAATCGAAAATAGCATAGAGCTATAGGTATCTCTTTTTAAAGGTTATAATATATACTGTTATTAATATACATATTTTACGAATAAAATTAAAGTGAGTCTAGAATTTGAAGAATATATGGTTTGTTTTTCTATTGTACGGATACTTCTTATGAAAGAAGCCAGTCTTTTACCTTAATAAGTCATAGGTTATTAATGACTAGAGTTGCTGAGATAACAGAGTTATTAAGAGAATTGTTTCTAACAACTGAAAAAATTAGATGAAAGGTACTCCGGATAATAATATATATATTGATATATATTATTATAGATTTAAAATGAATTAGGTAAGGAAATATCAGAACGTATAGCTTATCCATGTAAGTTAGCGAATTTATTTGAGCATGATAGGGAAGTTGACTTCTATGTAAAGATGGAAGAAGTAAAACAAAGAATTAAAATAAATAGCAATAATAAAAGACTCTTAACGCTTGTTAAGGGTCTTTTATTATTTAGGTATCTGAAGTGATGTAAGAGCTTAATGTTTAATGAGATAGGATATGACGGTGTGTAAAAAAATGGTAATTTCATTCTTGTAGGAACGAGAAATAAGACATGTGGTTGGTACAAAAATTTCATAAACACTAAATGATTAACACATAGATAAAAGAGGGGAACATTTTAATAAGCTATCGATTTAAAGGAATACATGTATTCCTTTAAATCGTTTTGGAGTATATAGTGGGCACGATAATAGGTTTCACGTTCTGTTTATAGGTAGTTACGATAAAGAAAGCTTAGAATTGAAGAGAAGATTAATAAAGCAAAGCATGAGAGTTTCAATTAAAGAAAATGTCTGTATTCATAGTATGGTTTAAGTGTTTGTAATGGATTATTTTAGACTTTTTATTCTATTAAAAAGTGAGAAGGTATTTTTAATTTAATTATTGAAATTAAATTAAAAATAGAAGGGGGAGTAAAAATGAAAAGTAAAATTATAGGTGTGAATCCACTTGAAATTGCAGAAACAAAATACTTAGAAGAAATAAAGAAAAGGGAACTAAAAAATATAATTAAATCCTATGCGGGATATTATGATGCATTTAGTGAATTAATTCAAAATGCTATGGATGCTGTTGATAGAAAAAAGTCAATAATTAATGACTCTGAGTATAGAAAAAAGATATGGCTTAAAATAAATTTGTTAGAAAATACTTTCAGCATAACAGATAATGGAACAGGTTTCAAAAAAGGTGAAATTAACTTCTTTGCCCCGAATATATCTTTTAAAAAAGGTGAAAGTAGGGGGAATAAAGGAGTTGGTACATCGTTTTTGGCATATGGATTTAATTTTATTCAAGTAGGTACAAAAAATAAAGGTTTGAATTTTTTAGTCCAATTAAAAAATGGGAATTCATGGTTAGAGGATGAGGGGGGAGAAAAAGCTCCTATATTTGAAGAGTCAGATCTAATTCATGAAAAATTCAATGATATTGAAGAGGGTACAACATTTACAATTAAATTCGGTGATTCTACTACTCGTCCCAAAAAATTAGATTGGATAAATGCTACTACGGCAAAGCAATGGGAACAAATTCTTAAGTTGAAGACTCCTTTAGGTGAACTTGATTTGAAAAATGAAATTAAAGAAGATGAAAAAATAGCAATTGAAATAGAGGTTGTTGATTTAGATGGAAATACAACTACCATTGGGAATAATAATGAAACATTTGCTGATTATTTATATCCGCATACAGTATTTGAAAGATGTAAAAATTATAAAGAATTGTTGAATACACGTAAAAAATTATTTAATCAGGGTAAAGACATTACTAAAATTCATAAAGATTATAAAAAGTTAAATGGTGTTTTTGTTTTTGTTGATAAAGATGAGTTATTGAATAATAAGGAGAATCTCAAGGGATTAATTTTTAAAGAAGAGGATTTAAATTCTGTTATTTCTGAAGATACAGGTGAAAAGTTAAGAGATTTCATTTCGCAATTTGAAATTAGTGTATATGGATTCTTTGGCTATTCAAGACAACTATGGGAAGAATACAATCAAGTTATATTAAATGTAAGAAAAGGTATTGAAATTCTTGCACCAGGAATTCAGCTAGCAACTAACAATATGCTTCAAGGACCTCTTCTTTCAATCCCCTTAAGCTTTGAAACAGGGTATCAATATCAAACCCATGTTGTTGTTCATTTTGATGGGGCTGAACCGGACCTAGGAAGAAAAGGATTTCAACCAGAACTAAAATTGGTGGGAGAAAAAATAGCAGAAAAGTTATTAAAAATGCTTAGAAGATATAAGAATGAGCATTTAAGAGAAAATAAAGGGAATAAATCAGAATTATTAAGCGAAGAATCGATTAGTAAATGGATTGATAAACAACGTGCTCATGAAATAAATAGTCCACTAATAATTAAAAATAAAAATTTTTTCTTACCCACAAAGGAAATTGGAATTACTTCTACTCCTTTAAGTGAACAAGATGTAATTGTCTTATTTAGTCAATTAATTGCTGGTGGAATCATAAGAGGTTTAAAAGTAATGTCTACAAGTCAATTTAATCAATACGATGGGATATTTAAATATTATTATAGTGAACCTAGCCAAAACCACATATTTAAAGAAGATTCAAATCCTTTAGGTATTAAAGAGAAAATTTGGCAAGATAGTTTTAAAAATTTTAAAGAGTCTCCTTCAAGTACCGAATCAACAACATCACCTAAAATTTTAGAATATAAATATAATTTAAATTCATTGTGGGAAGACTTTAATAATAAAGAAAAAAGTGAAAAAAATATAAATTTAGTTATTTCGTGGGAGATTGGTGATAAATGGTTAGGTAAATATACTGTAGTTTCTTATTTAGACTTAACTAATATTGATGATAGAAAAATTCATGGAGTTACACATAGTTTCCATGATCCTGATACGCATGAATTAAAATTTAATGCAATCATTCTTTCCGAGCTCATAGATTACTTAAATGATATTAATAGTGTACAGGAATATCATAAAAAGCATTATATGTATCTCTAAAAAATTACACATAAAGCCTGACTTAGTTACATTACGGTGAAGCGTATCACAAGTGATGATAAATAAGAAAGTTGAGATAACTATTGAAATGATACACAAAATATTTTGATGAGATTCTAAACGTTATATTTTGTATGAATTATTTTTGGAGCAATTGATTAACTGTCTACAATGCTTCTTGATTAAATGGAATTTAGTTTAGAATATAATATAACAATATTACCTAAAAAATTACAAAATGGTATAATATATATAATTTGTATTATATATATATTGAGGGGGAGAAATGAATAATGGCAGTAATAGATGGAGTTAGATTTCTCAAAAGAAAAAATCATGCTATATGTCACATTGATTTTTTCTCTAATGGCTTTAAAAGTCTAGTAAGAAATCAACTTTCATCCGTCTGCCATGGTCCTTCAAAAGCATCATGGCAAAGAAAAGCATATAATTATAAAAATACTTTAAAAGGTTTCCTTGATAGATATGATTCAAAATCAGATGATATAAAAATTGGTATGATAGGTGAATTATTGACACATTTGCTTATTTTAGAGTATTTTCCTGAGTTCAATGCAGTATCTCCATATTTTAATATGGAAGAAAAAAGTGTTAAAAAAGGGTTTGATATCATTCTATTTTCTAAAGAAAATAGTGAAATTTGGATTACTGAAGTTAAATCAGGGGAACTTCATAAAAATAAGAATGCGAATCAAACAAATAAGGTTTTATTGGGCAAAGCAAAGCGTGACTTAAAAGGTAGATTAAATGAGAATGAATCTACTCTATGGGAAAATGCTATTAATGGGGCGTTGGTAGCACTTGAGGACAAAAGGGATGCAAAAGATGCAGTTTTAGAGATACTTAGTGATATTAGTGATGAAGTAGAAGAAAATAAAGCAATTAGTACTGATAAGAATGTAATTTTAGTAACTTCTCTTTTTGC
Organism: Bacillus sp. HY001; assembly: GCF_007558965.1. Classification (NCBI taxonomy): domain Bacteria; kingdom Bacillati; phylum Bacillota; class Bacilli; order Caryophanales; family Bacillaceae; genus Bacillus; species Bacillus sp. HY001. Next base: position 80,786 of record NZ_VLTE01000048.1, read on the forward strand.
TAGCTTTTCAGATCAGATTGAAGAAGGAGAAATTAAGATATATTCAGATAGAGTGAAAAAAGAAAAATTGTTTAAAGAATTAGTGGTATTTTCTATTCAAAAAAATACATATGAAAGGGTAGTTGAATTTTTAAGGGAGGAGGTTAAATTATGAAAGGTCTATCTTTAGCAAGATTGCGAAACACCAATTTTAGTGATTTATATAGAAAATTGGCTTTAGAACAAAAGTTAAATCAAAAGGAATATGAAAAGATTTTGTCTCTAGCAATAATTTTTATAAATGAGTCAAACCAGGACTTATCGAGACTCGGTTACAGAATGATTGTATTTTATTGCAATCAATTAAAAAATTATAAACCCTTGTACGATGTTGCCCTAAATAGTGGATTAATACCAATTGTTAAATCAATTGAGAGTATTGATGAATATAAAGATAATTTTAAAGATTCTTTCTTCAATAATTTTTATTCTGCATTTAGTGAAACTTATAGAAAGGGAAATATATATTATAGTGAGCAACAGAAAAATCTCTTATCTTTTTTTGATGAGAAAGAGAATGATTCTGTATCAGTTATTGCACCTACTTCTTATGGGAAATCGGAGCTAATAATTTCATCATTGAAAAGTAGAAAGGTAGGTAATATGTGTGTTATCGTTCCTACAAAAGCTTTAGTGGCACAAACAAAGAGGCGGATACTTGAAAGTATAAATAACAATGAGACCAAAATAATAACTCATCCAGAAATGTTCATTAGTGAAGATAGTAATATAACTGCTATCTTAACACAAGAAAGACTTCTTAGGTTATTGAGAAAAGAGCCAGACCTAGACTTTGATGTAGTTTTTATAGATGAAGCACATAATTTACTTGAAGATGATAGTAGAAGCGTGTTGCTAGCAACAGCAATAGCTATTTTAGAAAAGCGAAATCCACAGGTTATTTTTAAGTTTCTTACACCATTTTTAATGGATAGTCTAAATTTAAAGGTCAAATATTCAAACTATACGCCCAAAACCTTCAAAATAACTGAATATATAAAAACTGAACGGTTATATATATATGATTTTAGGAAAGAAGGAATCTTAAAATTATATGACCAGTTTCTAGATGAATACTATGTTTTGGAAAATGAGAATTTCCATGATGATGTTGATCTAATATTGAAAAAAATGGGTAGAAAAAATATTATTTATTTAAACAAACCAATAGACTTGGAGAAATTTTCTTATAAACTATCCCTAAGAATTGGTGATATTTCATCTGAAAAGATTCAAAGAGCTTGTGACCATTTAAGTAAATATTTGGACCCCCAATATTTTTTAATAGATTGTCTAAAGAAAGGTTTTATATATCATCATGGGTCTGTTCCTGATAATGTACGTTTATATATTGAACATTTATTTTCTGAAGTAGAAGACATACGATTTGTTATTACTAGCTCCACACTATTAGAAGGTGTAAATATTCCATCTGAAAAATTATTTTTGTTAGATAATAAAAAGGGAAGAAGTAATTTAAGCCCATCTCAATTTAAGAACCTAATTGGACGGGTATGTAGGTTTAATGAAATATTTTCACCTGTTTCTGGAGACTTGAAGAAACTTGAACCGAACATTTATTTAGTGGGATCGAATTATTTTTCAAAACAAGCGAATCTTGAAAAATATATAAAAACTTGTATGAAGGTAGATAAAGAGGACAAAGATAATCCTGAAAATATATTGTTAAAAACTGTAGAAATAACAGATGATAATATTAAACGAAAAGAAGCTGCGGATGATTTTTTAGAAAACTTCGAACCAGGCGTTGTACCAGGTTATGATAGGTGGTATGCGAAAACAAAGATAGGAAAATTATGCTTTTTAAATAATATTACAGAACTTGATATTATCAAACATGAAGGCTCAATGCAGCAAATTATTAATCAAGGTAATATAAGGTCTATTAATTCAGCTAGAGAAGTGTTCGATGCATTTGCAAAAGTATTTTTACCTTTTATTATAGATCACGAGGATTATAATAATCTAAGAAGATTATCATATAGGGAATCGAGGAACTTTTATCAAATGTTTCTAGATTGGAGAATAAAAAGTGCATCATATAACGAAATGATTGCTAGTTTTCTTAATTATTGGAGCAATTTGGAGATGAAAAGAGAAGATACTATAGTATACGTTGGTAAATGGGGAGATACAACTAGAAATGGTTTTCGCCCTATGTTTACTGATATTAGTCAAAAAAAGCATGAACAACGTATTAACCTCGCTATAGTAAGGATTAAGGAAGAACAAGATTTTTTAGATAATACAATAATAAAGTATATTGAAGTCTTAAACGATCTTGGGCTTTTAGAGAATAGTTTTTATGAAAAAATTAAATACGGTACAAACAATTCTGTTAAAATAAGTTTAATAAAAAATGGATTGAGTCTGGGGCTAGCAAACTTATTGGTTAATAATTATCGAAAATATATAATGGTAGATGTTGATAAAAATAATATTAAAATAAATTCAAGTATATTAGAGAAGATGAATGAAAATGATGAAAATGAAATTCATATTTTCGAACTGAATTACAACACAAAGTTATTTAACTAATAAAGGAAAAGAATCGGCTTTTTAGCTTATACCATACAAACGTATGGGTGAATTTAAACGCTATCCTTGTTGGCTATGATTATGAAGGTAAGAAAAGTGACCAGAGTGGGGAATAAACACGACAAAAAGAAATTTATTAGAATTGGAACGGTACCGTGTTGAAAAAACATTGAGAATTTTGTAAGGTGTAAGATACACAAATACTTGTGTATAGTTATGAGAAAGTGTCATTACGACATTTCATTGGGTAGCGATTATGAAATATATGGTATCAAGAATAAATTAATGAAATCGTACAATATCGTTGGTTTAAACGTTATACTTGTCAATATATGTGTAAGTTGTCATACTATCAGCATAAGATTATCTGTTACAAACTTAAAGCACTTGATTGTCTATTTTAGGCGATGAGTGCTTTTTGTATTTTACGGTTAGAAGTGTTAGATTTTCTAGAAAAAAGAAGGTGAGAGTGATAGAAAAAATGAGGTATTAACTATTGAAGAATTTAAAGCTTTATTAAAAAATATTGTTTAAGAGCTTGATATTATAGTGATACTTACATCAATAAATAATGATTAAAAATATGTGAGATGGATTAATGGCTAATTATATTTCCTTGATAAGGAAATATAGAAATAAAAACCTTAAAATTAATATAGCTAGGGGGAAGTTTAAAAGTGATTTCCTTGAATCTAGAGATAGAATATAATGAAGGTTAGCAGTTACATACATTAATGAGTTTTTTAGGGGAATCCCTAGCGATTTGGAGGACATAATTATGATTAAAAATGGCATTAGTTCAGAACTATTAAATATTAAATCTTTTTTATCAGATGACTCGTATAAGTTTTTGATCCCTGATTTTCAAAGGGATTTTGTATGGGGAAAAGAAGAAGTGCAACAACTATTAGAAGATCTGTCAGAAGATACGAATGGTTTTATGCTAAGTGAAGATGATCTAGAAGGATATTTACTCGGGAATATAGTTTTAATAAAACCAAGAGACACTGACCGTTATCTTATAGTTGATGGGCAGCAACGTCTTACAACAACTACATTGATTTGTAAATCACTAGAAGAGATTGTTGAAGCTAAAATAGCTACTTCACAGAATAGAAAAGAAATTAAAAAGTGGCAGATGAAACTAAATGATATTGTTCAATCTTATGCAATTTTAGATAATGATGATGAAATCAAGGATTGTAAATTAATCCATGATTCAGCACTGAATTTTGGTAAGGTCTATAAAAATATACTTTATAATAAAGGGTATGAAGTAAAGCTAGAATCAGATTCAAAAATTGAGGAAGTGTACACAACGGCTAAAGATTATTTAGAAGAGCTAGATGATGAGCAGTTAAAAAACTTTATTTCTTATTTTAAAAGTCGAATCTATTTTATTGTAACAGTATCAACTAGTTATAATAAAGCATTTCAACTATTCGAGGTTCTTAATGATAGAGGAAGAAGTTTAGAGCCACTAGATCTAGTGAAAAATTTATTCCTTAAAATTATATCTAAAGGCATAAATAAACAAGGTGACGTAGAGGAGTTTAATAATGACTGGAATGAATTTATTTCTAACCTCCAATTAAGCCCTAAAAAGAAAATATCTTCTTCAACTTTTTTGAAACATTATATTATTGGGAAGTATGCAGAAAATATAAAAAAAGATCGTGTATACGATTATTTTGAAAAGAAAAATTTTAATAGTAATGAAATATTTAATTTAGTAAAGGACTTAAAGTCTGTTTCTAAAATATATTCTGAAGTAGAAAAAGGGAATTACAAAGCCTTTTTAGATGATTATAATATGTTTATCATATTTAAACTTTTTAATATTAAACAATTACATTCATTGTTAATTCCTTTTTATCAAGCAGATCAAAAAGAGAAGGAACAAGTATTAGACCTTGGTGTAAGGCTTGGAGCTTCTGTTTTATTTACATTTACACAAATGAATTTTATTGAAAGTATTCTTCCAACAATTTTACAAGAATATTATGCAGGATTTGAACAAGGGAAGGGAATCGATATTGCTTATAAAGCCCTTGATGTCGAAGCGAGCAAAATCATTTTAAGTAAGTCAACAGATATTAAACAAATCTTGCCATTGAAAAAGCTTGAAAATGCAAATGGAGCTTTATCTAATAAAGCGTCTGTAATTTTAAAGTTTATTGAATTATATTTTCATAATAATAGTGCGGTAGTTACGATTCCAAAAAAACAAAGAATTACAGTTGAGCATATATTATCTAAAGAAGTTAGTTTTGATCAAGATATTTCGGATGCAGGTTTTCTTTCAGTTGAGGACTTTAATAATCATAAGAATCTCATTGGAAATTTAACGTTATTGTTTAATAATGAAAATGCGAGTGCCGGAAATAAAAAATTTGAGGATAAAATCAAATTATATTCAGATCAAGATTTTATAATTACGCAAAGTATTGCAAAGGACTTGAGTTCCACAACAAAGGGTGGGAAGAACACAAAGTTTGTTAATTTAGTAAATGAAAAGGAAACGAAGTATGTTCCTAATCCAAAAGGACATTTTGATAAAGATGCGATTAAAGATCGCTCCTCTAAAATGGCTGATTTAATTTATGACTTAGTGAATAAAAATATTGAGGCTTATGAATTGCAATCGAGTCTCTAATAATAGAAAATTTTATAAGCTGCATCTCTAATTATTGGGGATGCAGCTTTTATGATGAATGTTAACGTGGAAATGAAATAGATGTGTAATTTATGATTTGAATATTTTATCATGATTATCTGGAGTAGGTATTAGTGGTATTTGATTAGTTTATCGCATTTCAAAGCAAGTTATTTTTCAAAAAAGAGAAACTAAACGGAAAGAACCTACAACAAACTAATCGGAAACAAAATCTCACAAATAATAAAAAAACAACGGAAAAACACCCACAACAAGAATCCTAAACGAAGATGAATACATAGAAGAACTCTGCAAGAAAACACAAGAAGAGCTAACAGAATACCTCGAAGCAAAAACAAAAAACATAAACTCGAAGAATTATCCCGACTTACTAGAACTAATTAACGCCCTAGCCGAACAAGAAGGCACAATACTAGAAGAAATTAACAAAATCTATAAAAAGAAAACAGAAGAAAGAGCCGGCTTCTCAGATCGAGTCTTTCTAATCGAAGAGTAACCGCTACTCTTCGAAAAATAGGGCTATGTGCGAATTCAAGAAAAATTAAACCACCTATCCCTTAAAGAATTTAGGGAACAGGTGGTTTAGGTATTTTGATATGTGTCCCGTTTTAGGGGCGCATATCAAAATAATATAGGTTGGCTTCTTTTTTACTACTACAGGCATTAGGCATTAATGGAAGAATCGACACTATTAAATACTCTATTAATTTCCGTTATGCGCAACCTTTTATAAATTTATTTTAGTATTTCTCTTCCATCTAGTATACGGCGTTCCTCTTTTTTATCCTTACTAGGTTTTATCTCTTTTCTCTCAGCATAGTATAGTTTCCCATCTTTAAAAGAGGCGTCTAAGAAATACCAACCACTTTCAAAATGGTATTGGATTACTTCTACATAATTACCAGAATTATCTTTCGTATATTCTATGGTTGCGTTCTTTGCATTTCTTCTAAGTGTTTTAGTTACTTCCTCTGGATTCATTCCAATTGCTAACGCATCAAATGAGCCATCGTTGAATCCACCTCTATCACAGTATTTACCGCTTCCGTTACAAGTATCATAATGCTCAATCTTTATTTTTATACCTGCCTTTTTCTCTCTTTCTTCCTTCTCTTTCTTAGCTTGGGCTTTACGTTCTTTCTCAGCCTTCTCCTTAGCTTCCTTTTCAGCTTTTAGGCGCTGGGCTTCTTCTTCCTCAGCCTTTTCCTTAGTTTCCTTCTCAGCCTTTAGGCGCTTAGCTTCTTCTTCCTCAGCTCTTTTCTTAGCCTCAGTTTCAGCCTTCTTCTTCTCTTCCTCAGCTTTTTTTTGAGCTTCCCGTTCTGCTTTCTCGGTTTCCTTCTGGGCCTTTTCTTCTGCTTTGATTCTATCAGCTTCTTCTTTCTTGGCCTTACGTTTTGCCTCTTCCTCTTTCTTTTGGACTTCCTCTTGGGCTTTCTTCTCTTCTGCTAATTTCTTTTCTTCTTTCTTTTTCTGCTCCTTAGCCTCTTTTTCAGCTTGAGCCTTTGCTGCTTCTTCCTTCTGAGCCTTCTTTTTCTCTTCTGTTGCCTTAGCTTTCGCTACTTTCTTAGCTTCAGCTTCTTGTGCCATTCTCGCCTTATCTTCTGGGCTTATCTCATAAAGTGCACCACCAACCACACAAAGAATAACGGATGTAACTAAAGCAATTGTTAATTTCTTTCTACTTGGTTTTAAACGCTTCATAAATAAAGAGATTAAAAGGCCTCCTGTAAGGATAAGGGAGGCTAATCCTCCCAATATACTAATTACCATAAATAAATTATTCATCTTCTAAAGAACTCCTCTTATTTTATAAATCCTTGTTTCTTACATTTATCATATTTCCATCTAGCCTCTGTATGTGCTCGTATCTCTCTATTGTTAGTTACCTTTTCACCATTCTCTCTAGCTTCCTTTTGGTAGTTTACGGCTTTCTCAGCTAGCCCGCATGTATCTGGGTTAATTCCATCATTATATTTCTCTTTACGCTCTTTCTCAGCTTCCTCAGCCTTCTGCATTGTTTCTAATCTATCTTGTGCATACTCTTCCAAGCTCAAGCCCTCATTCTTGGCTATCTTTTTAATAGTGGAGTATTCGAGTGTATCAGAGCCTAAACTATCCTTTAAGAACGGGTACTTCTTAAAATAATCCTCAGCCGCTTTCCGTTCCTGTTCTTCCTTAATTCGTTTCTCTTCTTTCTTATCCCATTCCTGAGCATAGTTAACCTTCTTTTGGGATTGCTTGGCTGGTTCTTGGGCTTGTTCTGTATCTCCGCAACCTGCTAACATCATTAAAGCAATGCCTATGACTAGTGACATTTTAAATGCTTTCATACTATTTTCGCTCCTCAAGTACATTTATAGAATTAGCCTAACATGAAAATAAGAAAGGTTATTAATAAATATATTTTCAATATATTTGTAATGGAATTTCCATAATTTCAAAAAAAACCAATAAACTAAACTGTTCCTTTATCAATTTATCATTCCTAAGCTCTTAGCTCCCCCTAAGTGTCTTACATGGGGGAAGGTTGGGAGGGACTTTAGCGCACGTGATACTTAGCATGGCTTAGATTGCTTAAGCAACGGCTTGTACAGAAAGGCCCTCCTTATATCACAAAAATAAAAAAGTTAATGCAATATTAATCTGTTCGTTTTGTAAAGACATTAAAAAGTTAGGCAGCAGTAAGAAGGTGATTTCTGAAGGATTAGGGCAGGTAACATCAAAATAATACTAGACACTTATTCGCATGCATTACTAATAAAGCAAGAAGATGCAGTTAATATAAAATAAAAGAGATTTTGTAGGGTATGTGTATAATTCTGTGGCAATTTGTGATCATAAAATTATGTCCTTAACTGTATTGTAATGGTAAAGTGAAAAATATTTTGATTTATTATTATTCGTCCAATGCATAAGAAATTTAAATATGCATTGGACGTTTTTTATTAAAGTGTTTGTTAGATGAATATTTGTTCATAATCACAATGCTTTTAATGAAAATTTTAACTTTAACCCTAAACTTTTCATTAATTTAAAAATGTTGGTATATTTGGCCGGTAAATAGCAAACAGTATAATTGTAAAGGCTGAAATCAAATAGAGTTGAAAGATAATGTTCTAAGCATGTTCGGCCATATGTTTTTAGAAAATTATCTTTTTCACAACAAAGGAGAAGACTGTATGAATCAAGACAAGATTGAAATACAACATATAAACTATTTACGCTCCATGCTTAATTTGAGACTATCACTGATAGATGACTGGACTCAACAACAAAATGTCATTGAGATTGTAGGAGAGGTAATAGATGCGTATTGTCTGCTGATTGGCCAAGAAAAATCTATTTTTATCCAAGAATTTCCGTTTGTAGAGCGAGAGTTATTAGGGAATGTGCATCAAAATACATTTTTAACTATTCAACAAGAGGGAGAACTTCTTACAAAAGATGATGAAAAAACAATTCAAACAAAAAGAAAGAAAATGAGTGAGTTGAAAGCTAATTTAAAATGGAATAACTGGGATGCATATAAAGAGCATCTTCTAAAAACTAAGGAAGATATGACGATGGAAGTAGTTGAAGATATAGATAGGGAAACAGACAATATTGTAATGAATATACCGGTCCCAAAAGAAGAAAAAGAGTTTTTTATTAAGGGGTTGGTAGTAGGAAATGTACAATCAGGAAAAACATTAAATTACTCAGGAGTTATAAATAAAGCAATTGATATTGGATATGACATAATAATCGTTTTATCAGGAGTTCCTGCTAGTTTACGCAATCAAACACAAAGAAGAATGGAGATGGACGTAGTAGGGGTTGATAGTTTAACGGGTCATACTATTGGTATTGGTAATTGCTTTTCTAAGCCAAGTAATATTGAAATGTACACAAAACAAGACATTATCAAAGAACAATGGGAATTTGATAATGAAAATGCATTAGAAAATAAATTTCGAGAAGTAGGGGGAGATTTTAATTTAATACGAGTATCCCATTTGCCGGTTTATCGAGGGAACAAACAAATAGTAATTGTATCAAAAAAACACAGTCATGTATTAAGTGCTATTAAAAGATGGTTAGAAACCCTACCGCTAATTAATCAAGAAACTGGAAAACTCGAAAAACTTTCATTACTGCTTCTAAATGATGAATCAGATAATGCTACTATTAATAGTCATAAAAATAAAGGAGAAAGAAGCTCTATTAATGGGCTAGTACGTGACATTTTAGGTCTATTCAATAAACGAGTGGTATGTGGATATACAGCTACACCATTTGCAGATATATATTCAGATTCAAAGCAGAAAGATGATTTATTTCCAAGTGATTTTATGTATTTATTAAAATCGCCGCCAACTTACATGGGACCTTTTGAGTTTTTTGGTGTCAATTATAAAGGTGAGAGTGTACCGAGAATGCCGCTGGTTCGTCATACAAAAAGACTAGATTCTTCTCAATTTGTAGAAGGGGATACCCTTTACAATTGGGACTATAAAGTGAATGGTGTAAACCCTTCTTTAGTGGAGGCAATTAATTCTTTTATTTTGTCTGGTGCTATAAGGATTTTGAGAGGGCAGGGTGAAAAGCACCATTCAATGATGGTGCATATCAGCACAAGAGTCAGTTCGCACGATGTAGTAACACAGGCTATTCAAAATTACATTAATAAAATAAAAGAATCACAAATTCCGCAGTTTTGGAAAAGTATTGAGGAATTGTGGAACGATGATTATGTAGTAACATCTGAAAAGATGGAAAACTTGGATACGTCTCTTTTTAAAACCAAGGTCAAATATGATATGAATTTTACTTTTTCTGATATTATGGCAGCAGTCAAGCAATTCATTGCTGAGTTGCAAGAAGTACGAAAAATTAATGGAGAAAGTGATGATAAATTAGATTTCCATAGGGCGGAGAACGCTTTGAAAATTATCTGTGTGGGAGGAGCTATCTTAGGTAGAGGATATACTATTGAGGGGCTGAGTTGTTCCTACTTTGCAAGAAATTCATTACATTATGATACTATGCTCCAGTGTGGACGGTTTTACGGTTATCGAAAAGGATATCGAGATCTAGTGAGAGTATATACAACACAAGAAATTGATAATGACTTGCAAGAATCAGCGAAAGCTCTTTTTTCATTATCTAATCAATTAGAGGCTATGGCCAAGGAGAAAAGTACACCTGAACAGTTTGGGTTATATATAGATACATGTAAGAAAAAATTATACAAACCCACTGCTAAAAATCGCCAAAGAGCTGCATATACTGTCAATTCTAATTATTCAGGAAAATCGAAGGATGTTGCTGCTTTTTTGGCAGATGATGAAATTACTGAGCAGAATCGAAAAGTAGCAAATCAATTTATTGAACTTCTAGGAGAACCTACTAATGTTGAGCAAACGAGTTGGCATGCTATTGATACACAATTAGTCATAGATTTTTTAATGAAATATAAGTATAGTTACCATGCTCGTTTTTGTGAGCCAACTCTTCTTCAAAAGTATCTTCTAGAAATAATGAATGAATATGGAAGTACACTGAAGTTTGATGTAGCAATTCCTAAATTGTCTAGGGGAGGAGAAGATGGGAATATTGGTGGGTATCCAACCAAAACAGCTAAACGCTCGTGTGAAGTTATTCAAACGGGAGAAGAAATTCACTATGTTCTTTCACAGGGACGTGCACTTACAGGACGGCATTTAAAATTAGGTTTGACAGATAGTGAGAAAACAAAATTAGAAAAAAAGTATCCGATATTAGGTAACGAGATACATACGGATGAAGAGGTTAGAGAATTTAGAGGAAACAGAGGACAATTAATACTTTATTCTTTCTGTATTGAGCCTATCAATAAACAGTTAAATAAATACGGTAAGTATATTACTGAATCACCGATTGGGTTTCACTTTAATCTACCGTATTGTCAGGAATATGGGGAGCGAGAATCACTTGTTAATGAAATTTATTATCTTAATCAAGTACTAGGTGGGAATGTAGTATGACAGTAGTTGTATTCTGTTGATTGCTGTAAATGTATGCAATTTAAATCTAAAAGGAGTGGTTATATGGAACGCTTGTTAGAAAAAATGTTAGATGTCGAGAGCAAACTACCTCCAACGGAAACTATTATTTCAAGAAAATTACAGTCGAAGTACCATCATTTTTATTTATATTATCATCGATTAAAAAAAGAAATTTATTTCGCTGTAGAATTGCAAAATGCGAATAATTTAAAGGGAAATCTACCGAACTGTAAAGGATTTAGTTTGGATTGGGGAACGATCCCTTTTACAGAAGGGTCAAAACTATCACTTATTTTATCGTGTGTCTGTGTAAAAAATGATGATTTGTTTTTACGAGTAGCTGATGATTTGCTTCATTATTTGCAACATATAAATGATGAGCAGAAGATGATAGTTTATGCTATAAATCGGATTAATTTATGGCAAGAATTTTTTAAAAAGCATGGGGATAAAGCACTCTCTCCTGAAAAACAAAAGGGTCTTTATGGAGAACTACGAGCCATTGAATTAGCTCAAGATAAGCTCTCTTTAGACGAGATTATTGTAGGGTGGCAAGGACCCTTCAAAGAATCTCAAGATTTTCACTTTCCTTCCTGTCATATGGATTCCAAAGTAACGACGAGAAAAGATCCAGTTACTATTAGAATTAATGGATTAGAACAATTAACTCCACCAACTAACAAAAATCTTTTTTTGCATGTGATCACAGTTAAGTCTTCAGAGGTGAGCGGTGAGAGTGTAATTGACATGATTGAACGGATAGAAGCAAAGCTGAAAACTGAACCTGAAATTCTTGGAAGGTTTCATGATAAATTATTAGCATACGGTTATCCGCTTGGTGGATTTGAGAATCCTATTTATTTTGAAATAAAGGACGAGTGGTTTTACCATGTAACGGAGGGTTTTCCTCGTTTAACGAAAGCAGATGGAATTACGAATGTTGAGTTTGATTTATTATTGCTATCAGTGGAAATACATAAAGTTTCTTTTGAAGAAGTTAAAAAATTTATGTGGTCAATAGATGAGGAAGAAATAGATATAGAAGCTATATAAATGAGAAGAATAATGAGTTTGTTTAGAAAAGGTAGGATTTCCTCAACTTATTTTAGTTTTTTACAATATACAACCAATAACAGGTATTCCTAAAAGAATATCTGTTATTGGTATTAAGAGAAATTATGCTAAACAATTGAGGGAATACAGTTTTGAGTTGAAATGCTAAAAAGATTTATTAAGTGATTGATGCTTGACAAAAAGGGATAGCCACTACGAGGCTATCCCTTTTTGCGTAAGATTTAAATAGAATTTTGAGTTTAAAGATTATGTACTTAACGTTTTGTATGAGTAAGTTATTTGTATATGAGTAATTCATAAATTGGTGTCTGTTTCTAGTGTTTAATTAATATCATATGTTTATTGGATGATAAATTTATGTATTTTGACAATTTATTTTAATGTTCTTAAAATATAAATATAAGGATTGAAAGATTTTAAGTGTTAAGTGGGAGTTTTTTTCCTTGTTTTTATATTGAAAGAGGTGAGCGCAATGGCGAGTGTTGATGAAGTGATTTTTCGGACAGAAACAGAAGAAGTTACTATTAATGTAGACTCAATGACAACCCAAGAATATGAAAATAAGTATAGGGGATTTTTGTTTTGCACTAATGAGGGTTGCGGTGCAAAAATGAGCTTTGTATATGATAGTTTGCTACAGCGTGGGTATTTTAGAAATTGGAGATTTGAAAAACATTCTCTCAAATGTGACTATCATAATGATAATGTAAAGGGAAAAACAGGAACATATAAAGAAGGAGAAGTTTTTGGGGTTTTAACTAGAAAACAAAAAAGTTCTTCACTTGACAGAGCATTCGATTTATTATCGATGACTGAGGAAGAAAAGAGAAGAAGAAGGGAAGAAAGAAGGAATAAGCCCCCAAAAGAGAAAGTTACAAATTCTTCACCGAAACCAGAAACGACAATCGTTTTAGATTTAAATGATGAGGGCACTGCTTCAAAAGTAGACGATTCTGTAAGGCCTAGGCTTGGAAGTAGTAAGGTGGCTGATAGGATAAAAGATACCGATATAAAGAAAACAAAAACGATTTATGGCTTTCTAAAATCTGTAAGCTATGGCGAAAAACATGCAACGATAACTATTGAACATAAAAATGTTTTAGTAGATTTCAAATTTGAAGAAGTATTTACAGCGAATAGTCCTGATGCAATAGGATATTTTCATCATATCCAGAGGTATTTAACCGAATATAAAAATGTACCATTTGCAGCATTAGGTGAAGTAAGAAAGAATAGGCAAACAGACAGGTTTGAAGTTGTGGTTTATGATAGTGATAGTATTAAAATAAATCGCATGACATTGACTTCTTTAGCAGCTTTCTATGCCACTGATGGGTTATCATAAGTTAATTATAAGTTATATACTTTAGAAGAGGATACTTATATAAAGTGTTCTCTTTTTTATAGAAGAAAAACCAAACGGAGGGAAACCCACATGCCAAACTACAACAAACTAATCCGAAACAAAATCCCACAAATCATAAAAGCTAACGGAAAAACACCAACAACAAGAATTCTACCCGAAGACGAATACATAAACGAAATTTGCAATAAAATAGAAGAACTAACCGAATATTTAGAAGCAGACACAAAAGAACATAAACTAGAAGAGCTATCCGACCTACTAGAACTAATAAATGCCCTAGCCGAACACGAAGGCACAACACTAGAAGAAATCAACAACATCCGAAAAAGGAAAGCAGAAGAACGAGGTGGCTTCTCAAATCGAGTTTTTTTAATCGAAGTAACCGATAAATAGCCTCCTACTAAATAATAAATTACTAAGAAAAAACAAGACAAAAACTACTGCACGTAGTAGCAACTAAAAATTGGTATTTCTGTTTGGTGAGAATATCAATTTTTCTTAGTATAGATGCTAGAAAAGAAGAGGATATACGATATCATCTTCATACATAATTTGAAAGAAGGACAGCAACGCTTAAATAAGTGTTGCTGTTTTATTAACTGATAAAATTTAAATAATATATCAATTTTTTTCAAAAAAACATAATTTCAGTATCGAGTAGAGTTTTAGGACTTTTTATTGATATTAACTAATATAGTATGTTCTTGATACTTTTTAAGAGAAGTGGAAAATGTTTTTGGGGGAGGAGTGGGTGAAATAGGCGATAATCCAATTTTATTAGAAATTATTTTTATTTTTCTTTGTAAATCTTTCTTTTGTACGGGAGTAAGGTGATTAACAAAGTTATGACAGCAACTATCTATTACTTTATCGAATAGACGGAGAATTTTAGCAAATATATATTGATGTACGGAGAGAGTGTATTGTTGTTTTAATGATCTTGTAAAAACGATATCTTTCAGTCTTTCGTTATTTAAACTTTCATCTCCGATCATATCGTTAATACAGTCTCTTTGTAAATCCTTTGAGGATTTATTAAATTCATCTAACTTGGTAAGTGTTTTTATACTTTCTACATTATTAGCATTTATTTTACGTTTAATATAAATATCAGCTACGTATTCTTTATTTTCAGGATGTATATTTCTTAAATGATGAATTTCTGTTAATCCATGTCTTCCAGCTCCAGATTGTTCAGCTCTAATTTTCCACAGAGTATTAACATCTTGGCCATTGATATATTTTTTTACAGTCTTTTTTTGTATATTACATTCCTTGGCTATGTCTGCTTCTGTATAACCGTAATCGATTAAAAAACTAATCATTCGTTCTACCTCATAACCTGTTTTTTTCTTGGATTTTAATTCAACACGAAGACGTTTTAGAACCCTAGAGTCTTTTGAGGTGAGTTGTTCCACTTTGCATGTTACGAATGGAACATTTAAATGTTTTAAAGCCCAAAAACGACGATAACCCTCGACTAGTATAAAACAATTAGAATTTTTTTCTTCTACAATAAGTGGTTCTATTAATCCATTTTGTTTAATACTTGTAGCAAGATTAAAATCCTCTAAATTCTTTCGGAATTCATCTTCTAGTTCAATATGTTCTAAAGGGATGTTTTTGAATTTCAAAAGAAACCACCTACTTGCTTTAAGGTTTTATTAATGGATATTCAATAGGTAATTTGTACGATTACTTAACTTATAAATTTATTGTTGCAGGTAGTACAAAGAGAGCAAAGGAGTTTAAGATACTAAACGGAAGAACGAAGCACCTTCCAAAACAGAACTTTCCTAATCAAACTAGCCCCTCCTAAGCCCCTTACAAGCCCCTACCAAGTAATAAATCACTAAGAAAAAACATAACAAAACAAAAACACCAACAAACACCGTAGTAGTAGTCGAAAAAAATTTGAAATAACACGCCAAAAACCCGGCCCTCCTTCCTATATATAGTACAAAGAGGAAATTTTCATTTTTGAATTAGGACGGGAGGAATTGGGATGGCGGTGTATCGTACTGTGCAGGTGAATTTTTGGCAGGATGATTTTGTTTTGGATTTGACGCCGGAGGAGCGGTATTTTTATGTTTACTTATTAACTTGTTCGAAGACGACGCAGTGTGGGGTTTTTCCTTTTCCAAAGCGGTTAGCTGAGATGGAGACGGGTTATAATCGGGAGACTGTTGATAAGCTTGTGCAGCGCTTCATTGATTATGGGAAGATTCTTTATGATGCGGATACGCGGGAGTTATTCGTTTTAAATTGGCTTCGCTATAATCCGGTGACGAATACGAATGTGGAGAAGTGTGTGCTTCGCGAGCTTAAGGGTGTGAAGAATAAGGAGTTTGTACATATGTTTCTTCAGAAGTGCGTAGAGGAGGAGCTGAATGTTCCGATGCTTTTAGCGCATTTCGGTATGCCAAGTGATTTGGCTATGGATGATGTTGAGCCAGTTTGCGAGGAGACAGAGGCGGAAGAAGAGGTTATAGAGGAAGAACCGGGAAGTCGCGTGTTTTCTTTTTATGAGCAACATTTTGGAAGTTTGTCTCCTTATACTGTGGAGGAACTGAGTGCGTGGATGGAAGATTTGTCAGAGGAGCTCGTGCTGAAGGCCCTTCAAATTGCGTTTGAGAATAATAAGCGGACGGTTGCTTATGTGAAGGGTATTTTGAGAGGGTGGCACGGGAAAGGATTTACGAAAGTTTCTGAGGTTGAGGCAGATACGGCGAGCTTTCGGAAGAAGGAGTCGTCTGTTAGTACGGGGGAGACGGAGGAGTTTTTGGCGAGGTGTGAGGAGTGGGAGAAGAATGCGCCGTCTGAGGAAGAGTTGCAGCGCTTTTTAGCGGAGCGCGGGTGGCGGCCATGAGTATTCAAAATGTGGAGGCGGAAAAGACGGTATTAGGTTCTCTATTCCTTGATGGAGAGCTTATTAAGGAGTGCCGTTTGACGGAGCAGTATTTTTCTCTGTCAGTGCACAAGTCTATATTTCAGTTAATGCGAAAAATGGAAGAAGAGGGGCAACCAATTGATCTTGTGACGTTCATTTCTAGGGTAGATCCGAAGTTTTTAGAGGGGATCGGGGGAATGGAGTATTTTATAGGGTTAATGGATGGTGTGCCTACAACTGCCAACTTCTCTTATTATGAGGGGCTTGTTCGAGGTGCCTGGAAAATGTATCAGGCGGGTGTTCTCGGGCACAAGATGGGAGAGCGTCTTATTGCGGAGAAGAATGAGAAGGTTATTGGTGAGACGATTACGGCACTTTGTGAGTTAGAGGAAAAGGACTGTGTATGTGAGTTTGATTTGAAGGATGCGCTAGTAGATTTATATGAAGAGCTTCATCAAGATGCGAAAGAGATTACGGGTATTGAGACTGGTTATACATCGCTAAATAAAATGACGTGCGGATTGCAGGAAGGTGATTTTGTTGTCCTTGGTGCGCGTCCTTCTATGGGGAAAACTGCGTTTGCATTAAATGTTGGACTGCATGCGGCGAAGTCTGGATCAGTGGTAGGACTATTTTCATTAGAGATGAGTAGTAAGCAATTGCTGAAAAGAATGGCGTCTTGCATAGGTGAAGTGTCAGGAGGTAGGCTGAAAAATCCGAAGCATCGTTTTGCGATAGAGGACTGGGAAAAGGTGAGTAAGGCATTTGCGGAGATTGGTGAGTTGCCACTTGAGATTTACGACAATGCAGGGGTTACGGTGCAAGATATTTGGATGCAAACTCGTAAGTTAAAGAGGAAGCACGGTGATAAAAAGATTTTAATTATTGTAGATTACTTGCAGCTTATTACGGGCGATCCGAAGCATAAGGGCAATCGATTTCAAGAGATTAGTGAAATTTCTCGTAAGCTTAAGGTATTAGCACGTGAATTAAATGTTTGTGTAGTAGCATTATCGCAATTATCTCGTTCGGTAGAAGCACGGCAAGATAAGCGACCTCTTTTATCTGATTTAAGAGAGACGGGACAAATTGAGCAAGATGCGGATGTCATTATGCTTATGTATCGTGAAGATTATTACGATAAGGAAACGGTGCAGAAAGAGATGACGGAAATTCATGTGGCAAAGCACCGGAATGGGCCTGTGGGGAGTTTTAAATTGAGGTTTTTGAAGGAGTTTGGGCGGTTTGTGGAGGGGAAGAATTAGCGCATATCTCTTGGATGATGTGGATGTTGAATAGGAAAAGTCTGTTATAATTTTGGATGTGTAGAGAAAATCAAAGAGACTAGTAAACTAGTCTCTTTGATTTAAAAGGTCTCTAATATATATATTTGTTAAAGGTGTATCTTTCGCTTTTTGTTCGATAAAATCATATTCATATATATACCCATTTTTATCTAGTACATAACGTTTCATTACGACTACAGCTCCAGCGTGATTATCTTGTCTTAAAGCAAGTAGTGTATTACCATCATCAGTTGTACCTTCTACGTCCACTTGATAGTCTTGAGGATTATTTTTACTAGAAATCAAATAATCTTCCACTGCAGCCATAATTTCTTTGGCTTTGTATCCTGATTCTTCAGGTGAAGGAGCAACAAACGTCTTATCAGTCAACTGCTTCTTCAATTTCTCTTTATCAACTTTTGAAGATGATTTTGTAGTTTCTTCTTTGTTATTTTCTGTACTGTCATTCGCATTTTGATCCGGATATTCATTCATTACTTTTTCAGTATTTAAATCAATGATTTTAAGTTTACTTATAGTTGGTGCATCTAAACCGCCAACTTCAAACATAATAGCGTAATTTGAAAGGACTTGTATAACTTGTCCGCCGCCGCGATTTGTGGAGATTGTACCTTTTGTATTGGAGTTTTTCTTAAATTCCCAACCCGCATCTTCAAGGCTATTGTCCCAAGGAGTGCCTGTATAGATGCTGTAGATTTTTTGTGCTAATTTTTTATCTAATTCATATGTCTTTTGCTCTTTACCTGTTTTAGATTCTAAATCAGCAAGTTTTTTTGTTAGTTCTTTATTTGTTTTTTCTAGGGAGTCTTTTTCCTTTTGGACAGTCTGTAATTCGGTAGTAGAGTTCGTATTTTCATTTGCTTTACTCGGAGTGTTATTACAACCTTGTAAAAGTAGTAGTGATGTGGCGAGTGTGAATATTACTTTAATCTTTTTCATAAATACCCCTCTTTTTCTCTATTATTTCCTTTTCTACCATATAACGTATAATGGTGTTCGTCAAATATGGTGTGGGAATAGAAGGGCCTCTCAACATGAAAACACCAGTATCGTTTAGATGAATACTGGTGTAGTGAGTGGAAATTATTTTCTCAGGGTTATGTTCACTACCTACTCCACATTCCTCCTAACTCCAACCCGCAACAATCCCTTAAAATCCACCTCAGCAATCAACACACTTACTAATATAAGTGTCGCGCCTAAGTATCCTTTTCCAGTGAGCGTTTCACCTGTGAAAACGAAAGCGAAGCCTGCGGAAAAGACAGGTTCTAATGAGAAAATAAGTCCGGTATGTGTAGGCGTCGTGTATTGCTGGGCGATAACTTGCACGATGAAAGCGACTGCGGTGCAAAAGATGCTTAAGGCTAGGATGATTAGCCATGAGTTGGTTGTGCTAGGAAGTTTTGGTGTTTCGATAATGAATGAAAAAATAAGACTAAATAGGCCGACGAAACCGAGTTGTATGACTCCAAGTGCAATGGAGTTTACATGTTTTGTTACGCTGCCAGTGATGATGACGTGGATTGCATAAAATAAGGCAGACAGTATGCAAAATATATCGCCATTACCGATCTTGAATTCGCTCGTTAATGTTAATAAGCCGATTCCTATTATCGTTAAAAAGATGCCTACTATAACTTTCTTTTCCGGAATGTGTTTTAAAAATATAGCTGATAATATCGGAATGAAAATGACTGTGAGACATAGTAAGAAACCAGCATTTGAAACACTCGTATACTTTGTGCCGAAAGTCGCAAAAATGTAGACGATAAATAAAACTGAAGCGAGTATAAATGCATATTTTACAGTTTTAAAATCGATTTTGAATAAATGTTTGTAAAATATTAAACCTGATAAAAGAAAGGCGATAATAAATCGTAATGCGATTAAATTGTATTCTTCTATGCCTTCGAGTCCAACCTTTGTAAGTAAGATGGATGCACCCCAGAAGAATGTAACTAGTAGTAGCCCTAAATCCGCTTTTAATTGTAGTTTCATTTCTATTCCCTCGTTATGTATAAAATTTAAAATCCCATACCCCTATCCCCATTCTTCATTTTAATATTAATTCTGAATATTTGTAACTTAAATTTATCGACGTTTTATTCGATCAAAAAAAAGGCTGTTTATAAAACAGCCTCTATGTATCTGAAAATCCGAACCTTGACTAAAGATTACGTACAATCTCCAAACCTTTTCTTGTTAGATTGATTCCTGCTCTACCTCTTTTTATTTCCAGATACCCTTTCATTTTCAGGAAGTTCAACCGATGTCTCACCTGTGCCTCAGTTAATTTCATTTCGACTTCTTGGCTCTTTTCAGAAATAATTCTTCTTCCGATTGTTTTTCCTTTTTCTTCATAATTTATGATGAGGGTAAGGATGAAAAGTGATTCTTGATCAAGAGCGTTTGGACTTGTAGAAAAGGGTGTTATACTCTTGCCCTGGTCACTATCTGTTTTCTTATGTGGAGGCTTTTGAAAATAATGTTGATTAGGCAAATCATTTTTTGTTATTTGGTTTCCGGTACGGACAGCAAGCATATAATCTATCGTATTTTTAAGTTCTCTTACATTTCCGTACCATGGATATCCTTGAAGTTCTTCAATTAATTCTTGTTCAATTTTGACTTTAGGGTCCGATAGTGCAACAAAATGTTTAGCCAATAATTCAATGTCATTTCGGCGCGCCCTTAATTCGGGAAGGTGTATAAAGAGTACTTTAAGCCGATGGTATAAATCTTCTCTAAACACATTTTCTTGAATCATTTTCAGTAAATCTTTATTGGTCGCTGCAATAATCCGAACGTCTATCGGGATAATTTGGCTTCCTCCAACGCGCATGATCTCTTTTTCCTGCAATACTCGAAGTAGTCGTGCTTGGAGTTTCAGGCTAATATCTCCAATCTCATCTAAAAAAATAGTGCCGCCATTTGCTTGTTCAAATAATCCCATTTTCCCGCCCTTTTTTGCTCCGGTAAACGCTCCGTCTTCATAACCGAATAATTCACTCTCGACTAAATCATCCGATAAAGCACTAAAGTTAACAGCAAGAAAAGGGCCGCTATTTCGCTGGGAAGCGTTATGAATAGCACTTGCAAACAACTCTTTTCCGGTACCACTTTCACCCTCAATTAATACAGTTAAATCAGTATTAGCTAACCTTTTGGCAATTTGTTTCGTGTCTTGAATAGTAGAGCTAATGCCAACAATATTATGAAAATTGTATTTTGCTACATAACCTTTTTTGACAAATTCTTTTCTTAATTTCCGTTCAAATCCGATAGCCTTAAGGGCATTTCTAAAAGTAACAATAATTGATTGATCATTTATATGTAGACGTTCCACTATTACATCCAAGCCGTTTACAACAAATATCCCGCTTTCTTGTTGTTTATTTGAAAGGATGAAGTTTACTAAATCAATATTATCAATAATGGCATCAATCGGATGACCGATAGCATGTTTGCTTTTTATTTTCAGCATGCTTTCCAGAAATTCATTAAAGACAACAATTCTTCCTTCATAATCAATAGCTAGTATGCCATCACCAACACCATCAATTACTTGATGCAGTTGTCGATGAGCTTTAGCTAAATTCTTTGTTAAATCTACTATTTTTCGATAGTATCTTTCAGAAACGTGGTTACCTGATTCCTCCATTAAATGAAATCGATCTAGAATGGACATGATTGTAGTAATATCTATTAATCTATGACCAATATTAATTACTTTTTCTACAAAGTCAGGGATAATTTCAAGTTCGCCAGGTGTAATTGCGAGCTTAATCATTTGTATATTCGTTTTTCCAGGATAGTATGGGACATATTCAATGTGGTTCAGCCCTAATTGACGCATCGTTTCAATTGATTCGTATACTGTTTCATGATTATCATTCACATATAGGGCTTGTGTTCCTTCTGGTAAAAATAAAAGCTGGTCCACGTTTTCGTAATTTAATGTTCGTTTTGCTATTATTACTTCGCAGTTTTCCCCAATAAAGTCTTTTACCGTTTCTATCGTAAATGTATTCGGTAATACAATTAATGTAGAATGAAATACTTTTGGAATACTTTCTTCTACAGAAAAACTTTCGATATCTATGAGGTCACCTACCATCTCCGTTAGTTGTTGATGTAGGGCTTTTCGTGTTTCTTTTAAAACGGTGATCAATACAATGTGGTTGGTTTCAAATTTGTTCATAGAACACCTCTTTAGTTGAATGTAATTGGTCTAAAGTTGGTTATTAATTGGTTATTATGTAGCCAATTAATAACCAATTATAATACATTTCAACATAGTAAACACCGATAAAACGACAAAATATTTAAAAATATGTAAATAATCACTTTAATTTCGATGTTGGCACGATATTTGCTTATATCAATGGTGTGTAAAGAAATAGTGAAATGAGTAGAGTCGTAATTTACATATTTATTTCTTTACCACTTGCTAGAAAAGGGAGGTTAAGAGTATACAATTTCAACAGAGAAAGACAACGAAACCATTTAAATTATGAGGTGAGAGAAAATGAAACCACTAATTGGTGTTACTGGGTATTATATTGATCATAGTGAAATAGGGAAGGAGGGCTTACGAGGGCTACCAGGTCAAGATATGGCTATCTTTTCTTATGACTATATTCGTTCAATTCAACGAGCAGGTGCAACGGTTGTTCTTCTTCCAATTGAGGAAGTTGATCAAATTGAGTCCACACTTAATCAATTAGATGGATTGTTATTGGCTGGTGGCGCGGACATCAATCCAATTTATTACGGTGATACTCCAAAATCGTATATAGGTACTGTAGAGGAAGAACGAGATAATTTTGAATTAAATCTGGCAAAGCAGGCTTTAGAAAAAGATATTCCTATTCTAGGAATATGCCGAGGATTACAGGTGTTAAATGTTGCAGCTGGTGGAACTCTTTATCAAGACTTAGAGCACGAGATGGGGCCAGAATATTTCCATGTTCGAGAACAGTTCCGTAAATGGCAAGGCTCTCATTCTGTAGATCTTCTGGAAGAGGGGAAAATTTATGAGGCTATTGGCCAAAAAAATGTAATGGTTAATTCTTTTCACCATCAAGCAGTGAAAACATTAGGAAAAGATTTTGAGGCGAGCGCATGGTCCTTTGATGGTGTAATAGAGGCTATTGAATCCAAAGCTCATCGTTATGTAGCAGCGGTTCAATGGCATCCAGAAATGATGTCGGAAAGGGATGTCTTGCAGCAACGTTTATTTAACCAATTTGTAAATGAAATTAGTAAAAATGTAGTAAAATCCTAGCGTGTTATAAATAAAAGAATTGGTGGATAGCTTGGTACGTCATGGTAGTGGGGCAACCAGACTGCCGGCTGCTTGTAAAAGTAATAATCATTGGGGGAAGAACACCCTCAATGATTAAAGTTTCACTTTATTGCAAAGGGGATTGGTATATGAGTCAAGTATCAGAGAAGGCAGTTTCATTCGAGCCAGAAGAAAAAAAGGAAAAAAAAGAATGGAAAATAAACGTATTTGCAATGTTACTTGTCTTGTTAGTTATTGCGGCTGTGATTACACATATATTGCCGGCCGGAAAATATGAACAGATTGAAAAAAATGGGTATACAACAGTAGATCCAAATTCATTTAAATGGATTGAATCAACGCCACTTGGATTTTTTGATACAGTAAAATCTATTCCTACAGGGATGGTAGAAGCTGCTAATATTATCTTTTTTATTCTTATTATCGGAGGTTTTTTTGGTGTATTAAAGGCATCTGGTACGGTTGAGGCTCTTGTTTCAACGATGGCAAAAAAACTCGCTAATCGTGAAAAGTTAATGATTCCTATTATCATGCTGTTCTTTGCACTTGGCGGATCATTAATGGGAATGGCTGAGGAAGCTTTAGTGTATGTACCTCTATTCATCCCGCTAGCTCTTGCGGTTGGATTTGATACGATAACAGGAACCGCGATGGTACTAGTGGGAGCGTCCGTCGGATTTACAACTGCAATTATGAATCCGTTTACAGTTGGGCTTGCGCAAGGGATAGCGGGTCTTCCTATGTATTCGGGGATGGGATTCCGCCTCATTTTATTCGTAGTCATATATGTAATTGCTGTTACATTCGTCTATCGTCATGCTATGAAAGTAAAGAGGGATCCTGCAAACGGAATTTACGGAAAATTCGATACAAATGAGCAAGACAGCCTATTAACAGCGAAAGTAAAGTTAACAAAAAGACATAAATGGATATTAACGGCCTTTTTAATCAATTATATTATTCTTGTATTGGGTGTTATTAAGTACGAGTGGTATATAAAAGAAATTGCAGCCTTATTTATTATTTTAACTATAATCATTGCAATCCTTGGCAAGATATCTCTTGATGATACTGTAGAATCTTTTACACAAGGATCGGCATCTTTAATCGGGGGAGCTTTAATCATTGGTGTATCACGCGCTATTTTAGTTGTATTGAATCAAGGGCATATTATAGACCCGCTACTGTATCAAGTATCGGAAGAAATGAAACATGTGTCTCCTTTTTTAAGTGTTGTCGGAATGTACAACTTCCAAGTAGCTATTCATTTTATTTTAGCATCAGGTAGTGGCCATGCGATGTTGACAATGCCTATCATGGCGCCACTTGCAGATTTATTGGACATTACACGCCAAACAGCAGTATTATCCTTTTCATTCGCGGATGGTATTGGAAATATTATTTTTCCGACAGGTGGTACGCTAATGGCTGGATTAGCAATTGCAGGAATTTCATGGACAAGGTGGGCAAGGTGGATTCTTCCTTTAATTATAATTGAATACTCAATTGGTTTAATAGCAGTTATAATTGCTCATTTTATTGGTTATGGTCCGTCTTAATAAAGGCTATAAATATAAAATTGAAGAGACTCGGTACGTAGTATGTACAAAAAAACGCCTATTTCATATAGGCGTTTTTTTGATGGGGAAGTTATTCCTCTCCAAACTGAAAAATATCCCGGTTAATAAGTTGGTGGAGATACCTATCCATTTCAGCCGCAGAAACTTTTCTTTCATTTTTAAACCACCATGCGCTTAATGAGGTGATTGCCCCTGAATAAAATTCAATGATTAAATCATTTGGCATCGTATGATTTTTGCAAAGTTGATTTAACGCTTCTATTTCTTGTTTTCTCGTTTCGTGACTTAAATACTGTGTCCGGTTAATAAATTGTTCATCAGACATTTGCGTTTCTAATATTTTACCGATTTCTTCATGATGTAGAAATTGTTCCATTACTTGAAATGGTTTACTTAATCGATCTGAAACCGGTATTTCACCAATCATCTTGCTGTATCGTTTAAATCCAAATGCTAATAAAGCATCCTTATCTTCAAAGTGTTTATAAAAGGTTGTTCGGTGTACCATCGCGCGGTCACATATTTGGTTAATCGTGATCGTACTATATTTCTGTTTTGATTGCGTCATTAATTCAAATAAGGAATCCCACAATAATTTATGTGTACGTCTAATACGTAAATCAATTTGTTTTTCATTATCATTCATCTACAATTCTCCTTTTTTGTAGATTAAATATACAGTGGCTGAAAATTGATTCTCCCTTTTTAATCTACATATGTATATTATATTACATGTGTTCCGGTGTATTTAAAGTTTTTTAAGTAAGAAACAGGAGGAGAATCTGTAAATGAATATGACAACTAAGAGCCCTGCAAGTGGCAAAGTTGATACTTCTAATATGAAACATACCCCCATTTTAATTGCATTACTTTTAGGGGCAATGGTTGCGTTATTAAACGAAACGTTACTTGGTAATGCGTTAACTGTATTAATGAAAGAATTTGGCGTAACAGCTTCAACGATTCAATGGCTTTCTACAGCTTACATGTTAGTAGTTGGGGTTTTAGTCCCAATTACAGCGTTACTTCAGCAATGGCTCACAACGAGACAAATGTTTTTGATCGCTATGGTAACATTTTTAGTCGGTACATTAATTGCGGGATTCGCACCGACATTTTCCATTTTATTAGTCGGCCGTATCGTCCAAGCTGTAGCGACGGGATTAATTACACCGTTATTAATGAATACGATTTTAATCATTTGTCCACCTGAAAAACGTGGTGCCACAATGGGATTAATCGCACTTGTAATGATGGCAGCTCCAGCAATTGGACCTACATTATCTGGAGTAATTGTGGATTCATTAAATTGGCGCTGGTTATTTTACATTGTTATTCCGATCGTGATCATTTCCATTATGATTGGGATGAAATACATTCAAAATGTTTCAGAGTTAACAAGGCCAAAAGTAGATTATCCATCTATCCTTTTATCGACATTAGGATTTGGCGGGCTTGTGTATAGCTTTAGTGCATCGGGTGATTTAGGATGGTCTGATGCGAAAGTGTATGGCACTTTACTTGTTGGGCTTATCTCATTATGTATTTTCGTCGTTCGACAATTGAAAATTGAGAATCCAATTTTAGAATTACGCGCATTTAAAGTTCCGATGTTTACATTATCAGTTGGATTAATTGTCATTGTAATGATGTCGTTATTTTCAACGATGACTTTATTACCGATGTTCCTGCAAACAGTTTTACTCGTTACAGCCTTTAAATCAGGAATCATCATGCTTCCGGGAAGTGTTATTAGCGCTATAATGGGGCCAATCGCAGGTAAACTATTTGATAAATTTAGTCCGAAAGTTATTATCGTTCCCGGTATTGTATTAGTGGGGATTGCAATGTTCTTATTTAAGGGTATTACTCCTGATACATCAATGGTACAAATTATCGTTATGCATAGCGTATTAATGGTTGGACTCATGTTTGTCATGACAGCACAAACATACGGCTTAAATCAATTAAAACCAGATTTATATCCGCACGGAACCGCACTGTTTAGTACGTTACAACAAGTAGCTGGCGCAATTGGTACAGCTATCTTTATTTCGAAAATGTCTTCAGGAACAACTAGCTATATGGAAAGTTCCGCAAATCCAATGGATCCAGTAGAGAAGTTAAACGGTTTAACTTCAGGATTCCAAGGTGCGTTTACACTAGGGTTAGTCTTTATCGTTGTTGCATTTATCGTATCGCTGTTTTTAAAAGAAGAGAAAAAGGGAGTAAAGGCAGCGAGGGTTTTACAGAACGAGAATTAAGGTTTATATAAAAAAGACATCTTTACGATTAAAGATGTCTTTTTTTATTTCTTTTGTAAAATAGTTCAAACAGCCAAGGGAAATGTGGTATATGTATTGTCTGTTTTTTAGTATGAAGAACTATTGAGAGTAACGATGTAAAGCTTTACTAATGACTAAAAGGCCGATAATAAGGGATAGTGTTCTTATAATAAGTTCTGCAACTAATAAGTCACCCATCGTTTTAGTGACATCATACATAGTCCCTGTAATGAGAATGGGTGCGATCATAATGATAATTCCAATTACTATTTGAAGAAGTAAATTCACGTTTTTACTCAAGATAATCACCTCCAAAAAATAGCGCAATACAAAATATGGAATTTTTTCATTGTACATTTATTATACTGTATCGAATTAAGGTTATGGTAATGTTTCTAAAATAAAAAGGAGGTGTCACATGGTCAAAAGATGACTCGTGGGACAACTCCTTTTAAGTAGTAGAAATTAAAGATGCTTCAATAATGTATCGATCTGGGGCATCACCAATGTAGTTAAAAGGGTAACAGGTTGTTAAGGTTAATGTTGGTTCATCTTTTTCCACAATAACCGTTCGATCTTCTGCGTCTGTTATCCAATGTTTGTTAATGTTATATGTGTAGGTCTTATTTTCGTATTCTACAATAAGTTGGTCATTTTCCTTTAATTGACCTAAACCAGTAAATACAGTATCTCGGTGGCCACTTAAAACTGTATGACCATTTCCAGATGGTGTAGTCGTTAATTCACTAATGAACATGCCCACACCTTTTTTTAGTACTTTATCATCAGCTCCCCAATATATGGAGTATTTCTTTTGTATTTTAGGAATGATTAAGTAGGCTACTTTTTTTCCTAATTGATAATTTACTTCTGAAGATGGAATTTGTACAATTTCTTCATTGTTTTGAGGAGTGTCTATTTGATCGTTATTGTCTTCAGATTGTGCTGTGATTAGTATTTGTGTTTCGTATTTCTTTATTTCGCTTGTAGCTAAAGATTCTGCGGAGCTTCTAGCACTATACCATTCTATAAAACAATAAGAAAAAATCGAAATTCCAACGATAAATAAACATAAGCCTATCCATTGGTTTATTCTCATTTATATCACTCCATTTTAAAAGGACAGGGGAATCCTGTCCTTTAAAGGAATTATTTTATGCGTTTGTTTTTTTACGACGGAACATTAATACAGATCCAACTGCAGCTAAACCTAAGCTTGCTAACATCATTGTAACACCGTTTGATGCTGTATTTGGCAATTTTTCGCCTTGTTTTTTATCATCTTTTTTCACAGCTGTATTTGTGTCTTTCTTTGTTTCTTTTACAGTTGTTTGAGGTTTAGTTTGTTCTTGCTTTTTGTTTTCTTGCTTAGCAGGTTCCTGCTTAGTATTCTCTTGTTT
This sequence comes from Bacillus sp. HY001, assembly GCF_007558965.1. Classification (NCBI taxonomy): domain Bacteria; kingdom Bacillati; phylum Bacillota; class Bacilli; order Caryophanales; family Bacillaceae; genus Bacillus; species Bacillus sp. HY001. The sequence goes on from NZ_VLTE01000048.1 coordinate 109,297, forward strand.
AGTGTTTTCTTGTTTAGCAGGTTCTTGCTTAGTTTGTTCTTGTGGTTTGTTTTCATCTTTTTTAGTAGTTTGTTTACTAGCTATAAATTGGTCATAATCCCCTTTTTTAACTTCACAAGGTAAACCATCGTTATCACGGTCTAGATCGTGAGGGTCGTTAGTTGCGCTATATCCATTGTTGTGCCAGAACTCCATAACTTCTTGCTTGTTTTTGAAGTGACCACAGTTTTTGTCGTTTGGATTTTTTGCTGCAAATGCAGAAGAACTGTACCCCACAGTTAAAAGTGTGAACGCTGTTGCTGAAACTAATAGTTTTTTCATGATTTTCTCCCTTTTCCCAATATTATGTATTACATTGAAATATTTTACATTCAAATATTCGAAAATACAATATAATAATGTAGAAAAATGTAAGATTTTCGAAAAACCTTACATTTTTTCTATAACATCATACTTTAGCAACTGCCCCTGATCATAAAACCTCTCAAAAATAATCCCCATTACATAAAAGAATACTAAACCGAAACCAACATGAATAAGTGTAAAGGTAGTGCCAAATGAAGAAAATTCATACACGAGAATTGGCAATTTCGCAGTTGTCCAAACGCCTAAGAAAAATACGATGTACCGAATGCTTGCGCCTTTTTGTAAGAGTAGTGCTGCAATTGGGAAGGCAACGTAGAGAGGACCAGCTGCGATGCCACCTAATAATAGAGAGAATAAAATTCCGTATACGCCGGAATTTTTCCCCATATATTTCATGAGCGTTTCTTTTTTCACCCATTGATCAAGTAATCCTACAAATAGTAGGACAGGTGGGAGTAGAAATAGCATATCTAAAATGCTATTTCCTGTTAATTGTAATGCGTTCCATCCTAAAGATTGATTTATAAAAGTTAATACAATGAGCCCCAGTAGTAAGATGAAAAAGAAACGGTATCTTTTTAGTTCTTTCATACCATCACCACCCAAATAATATAGGAGAATAGAAGTGACATGAGTAATGCAGACGCATTACGTGCGTAAGCAAAGCTTCGCCCAAATATCTTTTGTTCCATCGGTAATGTTGTGATTCCTACTGACATGAGTGTAGACATAAGTGCCGCAACTTGAGGAAGGCCTGCGCCGTGTTGGACTAATGTATTGCCGAGTGGAAATACGACGAAGCTTGGAATAAGTGCAACGGATCCGAGTATCGCTGAATAAACAATGCCGAGAAATCCAGATTGCTCCCCAATAATAGAAGAGATGAAAGACGGTGTTAATATAGAAAGCGATAAGCCAACGAAGAGCATGATGGAAAGCATCGCAGGTAGAAGATTGCGAAACATTTTCCACGATTTCATTAGAGCTCTTTTCGTTTTATTGCGGTCCTTCATAAAAGAAATCCCCGTAAGAATAATGGCCAAAGTGTAAAGGATCACGCCATTAATCATGGTCGGAATCCTTTAAGTCCTTATATTTGTCTATGAAAAAGGATAAGTTCTTCATTTTTTCTTCAATATCCATTTGGAAATCTGCCAATTGTTCCTTTCCAGCAGGCGTAATTTTGTACATCTTTCTCGGTTTGTCTTGATGATTTGTACTTACATAAGATTCAATTGCACCTTCGTTTTCTAATTTCTTTAGCGTACGATATAAAATGGCGCTATCGATTGGATTGACTGGAAGTTCTTCCTCGCACTTTTGCAATAATTGCCCGCCATAATTATCACTTTCAGCTAAAAATAACAAAAGAAATGCACCTGTATGTCTTCCTGTATGTTTCATGGATATACCTCCTTGAATGAATTAGAATTAACACTGTTAATGACAGTATACTGTTGTTAACAGTATATAGTGCATGAAGTACTATGTCAATTTTAAAATGTGCGAATGCAAAGGGGTTGTACATCAAAAAACACAAAAAAAAGACACTCTCAAGAGTGCCTCTTATTAGCAGCCGAATCCGCCGCCCCAACAGCTAGCTCCTACGATGATTAATAAAATAAATAGTACAACAAGTAAAGCGAATCCGCCGCCGAAACCGCAGCCTCCACCACAACTACCGCCATAGCCCATATTAACTCCTCCTTCCCTAAAGACCATTAATTAATGGATTTAATGTACTTTATGTCTTTACGGATAAACTTGAGCAGGTCCTTTTGAAAAATAAAAAGTGCTTAGAGTTAATAAGAATTGACGACCTTATTTTTGTCACGGGTATTATGCTGATGACATATTCTATTTTATTCTGTGTATTGGGGGAAGGAGGATCTTTATGGCCAATTCTGAAATGATTTTACGATTACTTACGGATTTAAAGATTGAACAGCAAGCTTTAAAAGAACAGCTGGAAAAAATGCAAACAGCTGTGACTATTCTTGAAGAAAAATCAGTGATTGTGGAAGAAAAACCAGCGACTATTGAAGAAAAACCAATGAATATTGAAGAAAAATCAGCTGCTGCAAAGCAAAGAGCTCATTCTGGACGCCCAACATCTTTTCGTGCTTGGAGAGCATCTTCGCAAAAAAATTCATAAAAGTATAAGAAAAGAAGACATCGATTACGATGTCTTCTTTTGCTTGTACAATCCAAATGAAGTTAAGAAGATATATCCATATTGCTTTAATAATAAGAAGAAAATAACGATTGTCGACTCCTTTTTTAGTATAGCATGTAATAGTAAATATTTTTATGTAATGTTGCATATATATAGATTATATGATGTTTATTGTATATATTTTAGTTGTCTGTTATTTGTTTTAATTCATTTACTTATATTATTTTTTGAGTGCCCCAGTGATGGGGCCTTTTTTTATAATTGTGTCAAAGTAGAAATCCCTCAAGCATAAGAGAGGGGTTACATAGCTAGGGAAATTGTTATTAGTGTTTAATGAGATGGAGTCCAGGATGTTGCTTCTGAATTTCTTCTAAATGAAGTACTATTTATTTTTAAACCGTTCCCCATAAATGATAAACCATACCGAAAACAAAAAAAGCTAGTCCTACAAACAAAACGATTAAAGCAAGCATTCCATTTTTATTATGTTCCATATAATTAGCTCCTTTTTCATTTATTTACATACAAAAATAGCCTTTAGTCGTAATTATGTCTAAAGGATCGGATTCTCATACTTTTTAGTTTATAAAGAAAAGACACCCATATAAGAGTGTCTTTTCCAATAGTTTGTTAGCAGAAGCAAGAAGCTCCAACGATGATTAATAAAATGAATAACACAACTAATAGTGCAAATCCTCCAGAAAAACCGCAGCTTCCGCCGCAACTACCACCAAATCCCATAATAGTTCCTCCTTTAATAAGAGGGGAAAACAAAGGGTCACTCGTGTTTTTTAACGGATTCCATTTACTTTATGTTTTAACGTATAAACATGAGCAGGTCCTTTTGAAAATAAAAAAGACACCTTGAGGTGCCTTTATGTAATTAATATTCGTTAACGTAAAACTCTTTTATTAGCTTTATTTCATTTGTATCCGGGTCAAACTTAAATATTTTAATTTGATTCGATTCGTCTTTATAGGCAAATGTATTATCGGAAACTTGGGTCATATTGCTAATGTTTAAGCTAGGATCACTACCATGGTCAGTGATTTTCACAGTTTTCTCACGATCCCAAAATGCAATGACAATGATCAAGATGATAAGGCATATACGTATGTTACGTAGTTCTCTTGTTAGAGTATCAACTATATTTCTGGTTACTGTGTTTTTTTATAGTAATAGTAGTTAACCAAGAGCAGGACAAAACCTATCAAAAATCCATAAAGTATACTCATAAAGCATATTATGATTCCAAGAATAATAGGGAATAAAAATACGGATATTTTTTTATATTTAAAATAAATATAAAAGAGAATGGCACTACTCGTCCAAAATATCCAGCTATATTTTAGCTCTTTAAAAATTATATATTCTAAAAAAGCGCCAAGAATTATTAATGGAATCAATTGTAGCGCTCTTCCTACTAAAGATACCCCGGCAGATACAAAATCGAATATTAAATCAATGTTACTATAAGGTCTTGTTGATCCACAGTATACACAAAACTCGGCGTTTGCAGATATGGAATTTCCGCAGTCATTACATTTTATCATCTTAAAATCACCCTATTTATATATTGAAATACATTTTATTATAAACTACTATAGCAAAAAAATAAAAGGGGAAATTTTGTAATTCAATTTATAAGAATTTACTCAGCGGTCAAGAGGAATTTCACATACTTAACCTTCTGTGGATATGTGTTAGTAGCTGATAATGAAAAAAAGAAGCAATTTCATTTTCTGCTCTAGAGTTAATTCTTTTTTTACATGATGATTTATAAGTTGATTAATTATTTCATTAGCAATTTTCATGTTAATAATTTTTGGTAACATCTTGTTCTTGAATAAATGTTTTAAGCGTATTTAGTTTTAGCAAAACAGAGGATAGCGCTATATGCCCATCAATCTAAGATTTTGCCCCCTATAACGAAAAATTTTCCTTTTCACAAGCATTCATAAGATCTGCTCATGTCCTTCGTTTTGGGGAACAATCAATTTCTTAAGTTGATAGTAATGTGACGCTACCCCTAACTTCCAACAAATTATTTTACGAAAGTTTTTTGGTTCATTTTTCCACTATAGTGGTTTATAATGAGTTGTACTTTTAATATGTTGTATATATTAATAAAAGAAATTAAAAAGGAGAGTTACAAACGTATGAAAAAAGCTTTATGGATCCCATTATTGGTCATCTTAGTTCTAGCACTAGGATTCGGAGCTAATTACTTCCTAGGAAGTGGGAAAGTGAATAATATTATTGAGAGAGCAGATTCCTTAATGGAAAAACAAGATTACAAGAAGGCTAGTGATTTATATGCAGAAGCTAGTGAGTTAAAACAAGATAAGAAAACAGATGATTTAAAAACTCTGTCTAAAGAGATGGATCGTTTACATGATATGAAAAAAACAGAAACACCGAAGATTACACTAGAGCAAGTTAATAAAATAAAAGAGCTACCTAAACATCAATTTGAAAAACAAATTACAAAATCTCTATTAAGTGTTGAAAAAGAGACAGAAGAACTCCAATCTCAATTGCAAGAAAACGAAAAGAATATGAAGTTGGTTGAAGAAGTTCTTAAAAATAAAGAATTGAGTAATGTTGATGAAGTAACGAAAGATGGTCTTATGAAGTTCACTATTGATCATCCATTAATTAAAGAGCAAGAAAAGAAGTGGTCAGAATTCGTTACAAAGGCTAAAGAAGAAGCAAAATCTTTTGCAAAAGACCAAGAAGAGAAAAAGAAGTTAGCTGAACAGAAAAAACGAGAAGAACAAAAGAAAAGAGAAGAGCAGCAGAAGCAACTTGCTGAAAAACAAAAACAAAAACAAGAAGAGAAACAAAAACAAGAGCCAGTGAAAACAGAAGCGTCTAATGTAGAAGAGAAAAAGAATAATGAAGCTACTACTCTAAAAGTACCTAATTTCCAGGTTGGATTGTCTATTGTAAATTCATTCTTAAAAGCTCAAGGTCATCCAGGGACTGCGGTATATGTAGAAGAATTTGAAACTGAAGATCAATACGGATATAAAGTAACAGATTGGTCTAAGCATGAAACAGTTTTCTATGGAGTAAATAAGAAAACAGGTGCTTTAGAAAAAATAGAATAGATATGTAGATTTTAACAAAAAGAAAGTGTTTTTTTTCACTTTCTTTTTTTATGTGTAGAATCTTTAAAATAGATTATGTAGATAGAAAAGAGAAGGGAATTAAAAAGACTGAGAACATTCGAGGAGTATAAGAAGCTCTTGGTTATTCATCAATGAATACGAAGAACATGAATGAATAGATGAAGTATTTCAGTAAAATAAGAAGATAGGTCATAAAGGCATGTTTTTTTATAGGAGTAGTACCAACAAATCGCTTAGCATTGTAAATCTGTCTTTTCATCATTCTACTCCATAAAGAAAAGACACCCATATAGAGTGTCTTTTCCGATAGTTTGTTTAGTCTTAGCAGAAGCAAGAAGCTCCAACGATGATTAATAAAATGAATAACACAACTAATAATGCAAATCCTCCAGCAAAACCGCAGCCTCCGCCGCAACTACCACCAAATCCCATAATAGTTCCTCCTTTAATAAGAGGGGAAAAACAAAGGGTCACTCGTGTTTTTTTAACGGATTCCATTTACTTTATGTTTTGACGTATAAACGTGAGCAGGTCCTTTTGAAAATAAAAAAAGACACCTTAAGGTGCCTTTATGTATTTAATATTCATCAGCATTAAATTCTTTAATGAGTGAAATGTCGTTTGTATCAGGGTTAAACTTAAATATTTTAATTTGACCAAAGTCATCTTTATGTGCAAATGTATTCTCACCGATTTGGGTCATATTGCTAATATTTGGGGTAGAACTGCTGTCATGATCATTGATTTCTACAACTCTTTCACGATCCCAAAATGCAATGACAATGATCAAGATAATAAGGCATACACGTATGAACCGCAGTTCTCTTGCTACAGGATGCTCCATATGATCGTCTCCTTTTCATTTGATAAATTTTGTTTATAAAAGAGATACTTCCTATGAGAATATAAATAAAAAAGACACTGTAAAAAGTGTCTTTTTTATCTAATTTATGCGCATTGCTTAATAAGACGCTAGTTCCTCCGTATGAATATGAGTAACTATGTAGGGTAATTTCATTATAACATTTTAACCATTACTGGGTCTATATGGAATTTTATCGATGATTATGTTTAATTATTCAGAATGGTACATGTAGTGAAAAATATATATTACCTATAGTAATTGTAAAATATAATGCTGTATATAACTAGTCTTGTAATGAACTTTTACTATATTTAAGATTGAAATAGAAATGAAAAAAGGTACAAAGAAGGAGCTGTAGCATATGGGCGCTTGGGGAACTGGATTATTTGATGATGACACGACTTGTGATGTGAAAGAGCAGTTTATTGAATATATAGAAGAAGGTAATAGTGCGGAAGAAGCAACTAAGCTCATTTTAGAAGAGTATGTAGATGAGTTTGATATGGAGGAAGAGTTAGAGGTAATGTCTTTAGTATACATTGGTCTTGCGGCAATACAATTGGAGAAGGGTTGTCTTCAAGAGGAAGTTCGCAGTAATGCGATTGCATTAATTGAGCGAGGGGCTGACCTTGAGCTTTGGGAAGAAGCAGATGCGGAAGATTATGAAGAGAGAAAGAAAGTTTTAGATGAATTTAAGCAACAGTTGATAAATAGATAGTATTGTTCTTTGTAAAAAAATATTCAATAATTTATCATTGCAACCGCTTACTCTTTGTGTATAATAAAGGTAAGTTAATAAGTAAAAGGATTGTTACTGTTCGGCAGGCAAAACCTAAATTGATCTAGAGGCTACGGGTGTAGTGTGGCTTTTGGAATCAGTTTAGGTTTTTTTATTACCTTTTGTGACTTTAAGAAGAAGAAGGCGGAACAATATGAGAATCCATAAAATCTTAAATAACAATGTTGTTTGTACGATGAAGGATACTGAGACAGAAGTTGTACTGATGGGCAGAGGTTTGGGATTTCAGAAAAAAGTAGGCGATACGATTGATGAATCTAAGGTAGAAAAGACCTTTGTGCTAGAAACAAGAGAATTATCAGAGAAACTTGCTAGGTTGCTAACTGAAATTGCTGTAGAAAATTTAGAGATTACAGAGAGAATTATTCAGTTTGCTAAGACAGCTTTGCCGGGGACTTTAAGTGATTATATATATCTTACATTAACGGATCACTTAAGTTTTGCCTTAACTCGGCATAAAGAAGGAATGGATCTTAAAAATACTTTGCTTTGGGAGATTAAGAGGTTCTATCAGAAAGAGTTTGAAATTGGTCTACAAGCTTTGAACATAATTGAAGAAGAGACTGGGCTTAGACTTTCTGAAGATGAAGCAGGGTCAATTGCACTACATTTCGTTAATGCGCAGCAAGGAGAGCCGGCGATGCAACAAACGGTAGCGATGACGAAAATCGTCCAAGATATTTTAAATGTTGTAAAGTACCACTATAAGATGAACTTAGATGAAAGTTCATTTAATTATAGCCGGTTTGTAACGCATTTACGATATTTTGCGCAGCGTTTAATGCAGAAGGAATTGAACTCGGCCGATGATGATTTTTTATACGAGCAAGTGAAAAGTAAGTATGAAGAGGCATATTGTTGTACAGAAAAAATTGAAGCATACTTACGAAAAGCACATAATAGTCATCTTTCAAAAGATGAAAAGGTGTACTTGACGTTGCACATTCATCGTGTAACGAAACGCAACGAATTATGTAATTGAATAAACGGGATTGTTACTGTTTGGCAGGCAAAACCTAAATTGACTTGTAATGGAGTGATTCGTATGTATCACGCCGTTATGGTTAGTTTAGGTTTTTTCTTTTATAAAAATAATAAATGGGATGATTGTAGGGAGGGAAAGTTACTATGAAGTATGAAAAATTAGCAAAAGACATACTGAAGAATGTTGGCGGGAGAGAAAATATACATAGCGTTGTACATTGTATAACTCGCTTACGATTTCAGTTAAAAGATGAGGGGAAAGCAAATACAGAAGTACTGAAAAGTATGGAAGATATTGTGACTGTTATGAAAAGCGGCGGACAATATCAAGTTGTTATTGGTAACCATGTATCCGACGTGTATAAAGCGGTTATTGCTGCTGGAGGGTTTCAAGAAGCTGAGGAAGAAAATGAGAGTGAGAAGAAAAAGAGTAGTCTTATAGATATTCTTTCTAGCATTTTCACTCCTATTTTAGGAGTATTAGCTGCAACAGGGATGATTAAAGGATTGAATGCACTATTTGTAGCGCTAGGCTTGTTAAGTACACAGTCAGGAACGTATCAAATATTAAATGCAGTTGGCGATTCGTTATTTTATTTCTTCCCGATCTTCCTTGGATATACAGCAAGTAAGAAATTCGGAGGATCACCATTCATCGGTATGGCAATTGGGGGAGCGTTAGTCTATCCGGCTTTATCCGGTTTAAAAGCAACTGATCCATTATATACGTTATTTGCAGGAACGATGTTTGAATCACCAATTCATATTACGTTTTTAGGAATACCGGTTATTTTAATGAACTATGCATCATCTGTTATTCCAATTATTCTCGCTGCTTATTTTGGAGCAAAAGTAGAACAGTCGTTAAAGAAAGTGATTCCGGATGTTGTGAAAACATTTTTATTACCATTCTTCACATTATTAATCGTTGTACCAGTTACATTTCTCGTTATTGGCCCGATTGCGACGTGGGCAGGTCAGTTTTTAGGACAGGCGACGCTTTGGGTGTATCATGCAAGTCCATTAGTAGCAGGTGCTTTACTCGGTGCTTTCTGGCAAGTACTTGTCATATTTGGCCTTCATTGGGGCGTTGTTCCGATTGGCTATAACAATTTAGCAGTAAACGGTGTGGATCCAATACTAGCGCTTATATTTGCCGCTTCATTTGCTCAAATTGGTGCTGTGCTTGGCGTTTGGATGAAAACGAAAGACAAGAAATTAAAAACACTTAGCATTCCAGCTTTTATTTCAGGTATTTTCGGTGTTACAGAGCCTGCGATTTATGGTATTACACTTCCTCTTAAAAAGCCGTTTATTATGAGCTGTATCGCTGGAGGAATTGGCGGCGCAATACTTGGCGTATTTGGTACACAAGCTTATATGACAGGCGGACTTGGTATATTTACGCTTCCTACATTCATTAGTCCGAAAGATGGGATTACAGCTGGATTTTGGGGAGCAATTATTTCGATGGTTGTTTCTTTAATAGTAGGTTTTGTTCTAACTTACTTATTTGGTTTTACGAAAAAGCAAACATCTACAGAAACAGCTGAAACAATTAATAAAATCGCTGCATCAAACGATGATGAAGTAATCTTTAGTCCTTTCTATGGCGCCGTTATGCCGCTTCAAAATATTGACGATGCTGCATTTGCATCAGGTGCGCTAGGTGAAGGAGTTGCGATTGAGCCTTCAGAAGGAAAGTTGTTTTCACCAGTTTCAGGTACGGTTTCTGCGCTGTTCCCGACGAATCATGCGGTAGGAATTACGGCGGATTCAGGTGCTGAAATTTTAATCCATATTGGGATGGATACTGTGAAATTAAATGGCGAATTTTTCTCTTCTCGTATTGAACAAGGAGCGAGAGTAGAAAAAGGGCAATTACTTATTGAGTTTAATATAGCTGAAATTCAAAAGGCGGGTTATATTGTGACAACACCAGTTGTTGTTACAAATTATGATAAATATAGTATCAAAAAAACGGAAATAGAAAAGATTCAAGCAGGAGATTCCTTACTAAAGTTAGGAGTTAAATAGTAGTTACATTTCATACAGGTTCAAACGAAGAAAGGTATTCTTTAAAACTTACAATAGCTTTCCTCGTTCATTCTTATATAAAGGAGTTTTTCTATATGTCTAAAGTTAATTTTCCAAAAGGATTTTTATGGGGTGGAGCAACTGCAGCCAATCAAGTTGAAGGTGCATATGTAGAAGACGGAAAAGGATTAACGACGGTTGATCTATTACCAACTGGTGAGAACCGTTGGGATATCATGAAAGGAAATATTCATTCCTTTACACCTGTAGAAGGAGAGTTTTACCCGTCACACGAAGCGATTGATTTTTATCATCGTTATAAAGAAGATATTGCACTCTTTGCAGAAATGGGATTTAAAGCGTTACGTGTATCGATTGCGTGGACGCGTATTTTCCCAAGTGGTGAAGATGAAAAGCCAAATGAAGCAGGATTACAGTTTTATGATAATTTGTTTGATGAACTGTTAAAGCACGGTATTGAACCAGTTGTTACGATGGCTCACTTCGATGTACCTGTTCATTTAGTAGAAAAGTATGGAAGCTGGAGAAGTAGAAAGCTTGTAAACTTCTTCGAGACGTACGCAAAAACGATCTTTAATAGATATAAAGATAAAGTGAAATATTGGATGACGTTTAATGAAATTAATATGCTTTTACATTTACCTTTCATGGGAGCAGGTCTAGCGTTTAAAGAAGGGGATAATAAAAAACAAATTCAGTATCAAGCAGCGCATCACCAACTTGTTGCAAGTGCGTTAGCTGTAAAAGCGTGTCATGAAATCATTCCAGATGCAAAAATCGGTTGTATGCTTGCTGCGGGTGCAACGTATCCGTACACATGTAATCCAGATGACGTACTTCGTGCAATGGAACAAGACCGTGAATCATTCTTCTTCATTGATGTACAAGCAAGAGGAGCATATCCTGGATACGCAAAACGCTTCTTTAAGGATAATAATGTAACAATTGAAATGGAAAAAGAAGATGAGGAAATTTTAAAAGAGCATACAGTTGATTATATTGGCTTTAGCTACTATTCAAGCCGAGCAACAAGTACAGATCCAGAAGTGTTAAAAAGCATAACGAGCGGAAATGTATTCGGTTCTGTTGAAAATCCATACCTTGAAAAATCAGAGTGGGGATGGACGATTGACCCGAAAGGCTTCCGTATTACAGCAAACCAACTGTACGATCGTTACCAAAAACCGTTATTTGTTGTTGAAAATGGTCTCGGTGCAATCGATCAATTAAATGGTGAAGAAGAAGTGAATGATGAATACCGTATTGATTACTTACAAAAACATATGATTGAAATGTCCGAAGCCATCCAAGATGGAGTAGATATTATCGGATATACAAGCTGGGGCCCAATTGACCTTGTAAGTGCTTCGACTGGAGAAATGAAAAAACGTTACGGATATATATACGTTGATAAAGATAATGAAGGAAAAGGTTCATTAAAAAGATCGAAGAAGAAAAGCTTCGATTGGTATAAGGAAGTAATTAAGACGAATGGTAAGAGTTTGGAGTCTTGAGTATGAAAGGGAGACATCTTGATTGATGTCTTCTTTTTTTCATTGTGAATAAAGTACGGAGCGATATTTCCCTTTACACAAACATAAAGGTATAATATAGTTTAGTTAAGTGAACTAAACTATTAAAACGAAATAACAGCATGGAGGAAGAACGCTATGACTAAATCATATAAAGAAGTAATTAATGAAATGAATCGCGCCTACACGGAACTCTACATTTTACTATTTCAAGATTTAAAGGATGAGTTCGGTCTTACTGGGCAGCAAGAGAGCATGTTATTTCATATTAATTTAAATGAAAACACGACAGCAAATAACATTGCGAGTACTTTTAATGTAACGAAAAGTGCTGTGAGCCAAGTTTTATCGAAATTGGAAAAGCAACAGATGATTTCGAAACAAGTGAATCCTAACAACAAACGGGAGTATTTCCTTACGATCGGTCCAAACGGTAGTAAATATATCGAACGATTGTCTGAGTTAGATGATGTGTTGATTGAGAAATATTTCTCAAAAATTGATATCGAAGCGTTGCAGCAAATGACTGATACGTTAACGAAAATAAATAAAGTGATATTGGAAGAAAAGCAGAAGGATCTTGAGTCTAATGAGTAAGAAGCAAGATGAAGCAATTAGTAGAAAGGAGGAGAAGCGTGTGATGAGTTACATACCAAATATGATTACGATAGCAAATTTTGTGTGTGGGCTGTTGGCTATTCACGCTGTTTTCGTTCACGATATGCACGGTGCAGTTATGTTCATTATTACAGGTATGGTATTTGATCTGTTTGATGGTATGGTCGCTCGGAAACTAGATGCTGTTTCGGAAATAGGCGGAGAGCTAGACTCATTTGCGGATTTAGTGACTTTCGGTGTGGCGCCATCTATTCTTGCATATAGTGTTGCTTTAAAAGATTTGCAGTTTATCGGGATGATATGTGCGCTTGCGTATAGTATTTGCGGAATGCTCCGGCTTGCGAGATTTAATACACAACAAAGCAAACTCCCAACATTCATCGGAATGCCCATTCCATTTGCGGCAATGTGCCTCCTCATTTTATGCCTCCTAAATAACCCAGTTTCCGTGGCATTTGGCACATGCGTACTCGCTTATTTAATGGTGAGCAAAATTAAATTCCCCCATTTTAAAAAAGATATATCGGAAAGCTTGAAGTCCGAAAGATGGGATTAATAGGAAAGATAAGGAGAAAGAAACAGTAAACAAAAACATAGACAAAAGTAGGCATATATAATAAAAAGTACTTATGAAACAATATAAACCAAAAGAATTTTCAGAAATACTTAATGTTGCTGTTAAGACATTACAAAGGTGGGACAATCAAGGTGCTTTAACTGCGTACCGAAACCCAAAAGGAAGAAGATACTATACAGAAGAACTTGTTCAGGATTTAATATCTATCATTCATGTATTTAGCTGTAGAATATATGGGTTGAGAACATACAAAAAGAAAATGTCGGAGGATGAAGACTTATGAAAAGAGCATATTTAATAGAAATCAAACCGACAACTGAACAAATTAGTAAAATCCGTCAAAC
>NZ_VLTE01000004.1:0-126242 GCF_007558965.1 Bacillus sp. HY001
GAATTCAAGAAAAATTAAACCACCTATCCCCTAAAGAATTTAGGGAACAGATGGTTTAGGTGTTTTGATCGGTGTCCCGTTTTCGGGGTTCACTTCATTATTTGGTGATGCTTTTAAAATCCACTTTTCTTCTAGAGCACGAATACGATTCCTATAACCTCTTCTCTAAAAAGTGTTGACTATGTCCTTTAGGATGATCTTCAACAACACCGTATTCTCGGTAGCCGTGCTTTTTATAAAAGTTTGGTGCTTGAAAACTAAATGAATCTAATAATATTAATCTACAACCTTTTTCCTTCGCAATGTCTTCGATTTTATGTAACAGTTGACTACCATAACCATTATGACGAACTGTTTCATCTACCCATAAAAAATCTATATGCAGATGATAAAAATACATCGTTCCTGTTACCCCACCAAATATTTTTCCATCCTCATCTTTCACTACGAAACTTACTTGCTCCATCGGCTGTTTTGCTTCATCTGTTAAAATAGACATGTTATATTGAATTACTTTATTTTTTATGTATTCTCCTTCAGCGCGAGTACCATTTTCTATGTGTTTCATATCTTTCTTCCTTTCAACTTAATAAGCTACCTTTAATTTTTACTTTTCCTTTTTAAAATACTAATAAACACGAAACCACCATAAGTAACAAAGCATGAAAAACCAATTATCCCTGGCACAGAGACATAACCTGTTCTTATATAACTAATAACGGCAAAGCAAGCGATAGACAATAAAATAGATGGCCAAAATATAAGAGCTGTTTTTCTTCGTCTCTCTTCCGATGTACTTTTTTTCTCTTCAGAAACACGTGTACCAAAAAGTAATACAATACAAATAAGGATTGCTGCGAAGTAAATTGTATTTAATGACAAATTATGATTGTAAATCGCAATTCCAACTTCCAAAGCAATAATTGTTAAGATTAATATGATTATTGTTGAATTTTTTAAGTTTCGTTTCAATCTCTCACCCCTAGCAGGCCATCATTATATTTTTTGTATATGCATTTCAAAGTCGATACAACGGTTTCATCTACTTTGTTATTATCAAATCGATTAGGCAAATCTTTGCCTCCAATAACATATAGAAGCGGGTATTCATGAAACATTCCCATTATACCAATATTTATTATTGCTGTGGGCAATCCACCTGTCATATGAGCTAAATGATAATAAGGTATCCCTTCATATTCTCCTTGTTGCCTTACCATTCCATTTATTATTGGTTCCCATAATTTCGGATCACTTTTATAACATTTAAAAATATGTACTAACAGTGAATGTACTTGATTTAACTCTCCAACATTTTGTTCATCTCTAGGATTTTCTTGAACATGTATCTTGGAAAAATACGTTGAAACATATTTTCTAATAGAATCCCATCCTCCACAGTACATTATAATCGACTTTGCAATATAACTATCATGACACGCTATCATCACTTCAACAGCTTTACTAAGTGTTAATGTATCTCTCCCTTGCAAATGTGGATATAATTGTGCGCTATCTTCTTTCGGATTAAATTTAATTTGGTGAAGTATATCATTCCAACTAATTTGTTTGTCTTTTATCATGTTTGCTACTGCAAATCCAATTGCCACTTTTGCTGCTGATGCTAAAGGAACATACAGTTCATTATTATAGGAGGCAATTATATTATCATATTTTGTTGAGTACACAACCACTCCAAGTTGACCAGATTGTATTTCTTTCATTTTTTCTATGACAGTCTCCATATTCTTACCTCTTTTTATATAGTTTTATCATCTTCTCAAAATTCGATATAGAATATAAAAAACCTTTTTTGTTACATGATATTTATGTATACAATAAAAAAGATAGCATGAAATTTCTCCATGCTACCCTTCTAAAATACATAATTCGCATAACGCAAACATTTACTCTTCCGTAGGCTTTTTAGGACCATTAAGTTCCAATTGATAAAAAGCTAGATCTAACCACCTATTAAACTTATAACCAGCCTTTTTAATTGTCCCCATATGAACAAATCCATAAGTTTCATGTAATGTAATACTTTTCTTATTTTCTGCATCAATTCCAGCTATTAAGGTCATATATTCCCTTTCTTTTGCCATTGCAATCAATGCTTTCATTAAAGCAGATCCTATTCCATTTTTTCTATATTCCTTATGAACATACATGGAATGCTCAATTGAATATTTATAGGCGGGCCAAGCTCTAAACTGACCGAATGTCGCAAACCCTACTACTTTATTATCTAATTCGTATACTAAAATTGGATAACCTTCAGCCTTTTTTGTTTCATACCAGTCTATTCTATTTTCAAGGGTTACAGGTTTATACGTATATACGGCAGTTGTATACAGTATGGCATCATTATAAATATCTAACATGTATGCTACATCTTGTTTCCTTGCTTCCCTTATCATCGTTTTCTTCCTTTCCTAAAGTTTATCTTCTTTCCTTTTACTACTACATACGAATACGAGCTTTTCGGAAACCATCAAATATATTTAATACAGCAGATATAATGTAAATGATAATACCTCCACCTATTAACCACGTTTTAAATTCCTCTGGAGAAATAGTAAACACATTTACCATAAACGTAATAAATCCCTCGTTAAATAAATGCGGATTTACTACAATTACAATGAATACTATTGTTCCAGCTATTTGAAGAAAAGCATTCCCAATTGCCAACTTTTTCGTCCATTGTCCCTGTACTAACTTATAAAGAGATATAGCTATTTCAAAAACAATTATAATTACAACGATTGGCCAATACTGAAGTAACACATCTTGATTAAAGGTAGGCGTGACAAACTTCAGTCCGTTTTCTGTACCATGATATACACCTACAAGATGATTCGCATAAAAATAAAGTGATGCCCATATTGCAGTCCACATTAACCCGCCAAATACTTCGAATTTTGAAATCGACTTTTTCTTTGGGACATACGAAGTATTTTTTAAATCATCAGGCGTCCATTTTTTTAAACTTGTCGTCAACGGTTGGGTACCTTTGTCTTTATCTGTTCTTTCTAAAATTGCAAATACAAGTGTCAACCAGAAAAACACATGGAGGCCTACTTCGATAATTTCCCCAATTCCTTTACCTATCACATTTAAAATAACATTTAATACTGCTTGCTCACCATTATATCCTACAAAATTTTCTGCAACCATTGCAATGAGTGCGATAACAGCTGCAATTGGTATGATCATTTTTAATAATGTCGTATATACATCAAAATAACGTGGTCCAATTAAATGCATCGGTCTATCCAAATATCCATTAGCCAATGAAACGGGACTTCCCAATTTTTCAAGAACTCTTTTTTCGTCGTTTTCACTATAATCATCAGGTAACATATCCTCGATTGTTGACCGTAATTCAAGAATAATATCTTCACGATTTTTTTCAGGTAATCTCTTAGCTACTTCCTCGACGTAAATATCAATCAAATTCATTTTTGTCCTCCTCCTTTAATAGGTTATAAAGCTCTTTCGAATCCTTTATCCATTCTTTCTTCAGCTGCAAAAATATCTCTAATCCGTATTCACTTAAAACGTAATACTTACGAGGTCTACTCTCCGTTTTATCCCAACTACTCGTTACTAGCTCCTGCTTTTCTAATCGGCGAAGTAGTGGATATAACGTACTTTGATCGATTGTAATCCCTGATTGTTCCAATAATTGGACAAGTGAATACCCGTACTGCGGTGTTCTTAACTGGCTTAAAACCGCTAATGTTAATGTACCTCTTCTTAGTTCAGTAATTAACGAATTTAATAAAGCATCCATTCACTCACCTCATTTTCATTACTATATGTCATACAGTATATGTTTTATACTATGTATCGTACAGTATTAATGTGATAAAAACAATACGTATTTACAAAAAATAGATAATAAAAAAGCACAAACTACATAATTTGTGCTTTTCTGGCTATTTAAATGCTTATAACAATCTTAATTTTGTACCTCTTGTAATATAAACTCTCCATTTTCTTTCATAAATGGGGTAACATCTACAATTGCCTCAATATTAATTACTCCATATACATGCGGATATTCTTGACCGTTAGAAGCAAGTTCATATTTTATTTCTGCTTTTATTAAGGATGGATCAATTGTCAGTAATAAAACATCTTCTTCATGACTAAAATGTTTTTCAGCAACTTCTAAAGCTTGTTTTAAAAATGAACAATGAATAAATCCTTCTTCTTTTAGTGAAGTTTCATTAATTTCTCCATTTATCTTTGCGATTTCCCAATTTCTTTTTGTTATTACCTTTGTAATCATATTTAGTTTCTCCCCATGTCTTTATATAGAAAAACAAGAGGTTCTTCTTTTTGTTACTAGAAAATCCTCTTGTTTTTCATATTTATGTTAATCTTTTAATTAAAGGCGATGCTTCTCCGCTATGGAAAATCCATAAATCATGAAGCGACCTTGTACATCCAACATACAATAACTTCGCATCGTGTTTTGTATTTTTATAATGTTCTTCATCAACGTCGATTAGTAGAACCGCATCAAATTCTAGCCCTTTCGCCAAGTATACAGGTACTACTGAAATACCACCTTCATATTTACTTTGATCTGCTTCAATGACGTTTACAGCTAATCCTGCATTTGTTAATTTCTCATATACATCGCGGCATTCATCGTCTGTTCTTCCTATTACCGCAATTGTTTTCACATCTTCATTTTGTAGATGTTTTAACGTCTTCATAATCTCATTAAATTGATCTTCTGTATGGATTACTTTAACATCTTCACCACTACGAAAAACTGGTGTTGCGAGCCCAACTGGAATCTCTGCATTTTTAATAATATCATTCGCAAATTCAATAATTTCCTTTGTAGAACGATAACTTCTCGTCAGTTCATAATAACCTGTTTCTTGAAATACTTCCTTAAAAGCACTCCAATCTTCAATCCCTTGATAATCATAAATTGCTTGAGATAAATCACCTAATATAGTGAAAGAATTACCTAGTGTAATTTCTTTTAATACATACACTTGGAATGGTGAGAAATCTTGTGCTTCATCAATAACGACGTGATGGAATTTCTGTCCGATTTCAATACCTGTTATTCGGTGATGTATGTAAATTAAAGCTGGTAAATCTTCTACATACACTTCTTTTTTACGACAATTCTTTTCAGTTTCTTTCACAAGTTCTTCAGGTAATACTTCGAGTATATCTTTACTTTTCAATATTGAACTGTATAGTGAAAGTGCGCTCATTTTCGGCCAAAACTTCATATATGTGTTTAATCTCTTTGTCGCTTCTTTTTTTAGTAATTTCTTCTCGTTTGTTTCACCATACTTTTTCAATTCAATTTCAATCCAGCGCTTCATTCGGCCGACTAATCTTTCTCTTCTTTTCTTTAATGGATAATGTTTATATTCAACTTGCATCCATTTTTTTATGTCTTCTACTGGAATAATAGCTTTATCCCATGCCTCAAAATCACTTGTTGGTACGAATTCTTTTTCAAATTGAACCATTCTCTCTTCAATAAAGGACTTAAATTCCAGCGTTCCTTTCAATTTACCGAGCATAACCTTTTCTTCATCACGATTAATAGAAAATGCTTCTTTCAACTTCTCTTCTGTTTGCTTTAGTTTCACCGAATCATCTAACGTACGTAATGCCCAATCTGCGAATGTTGTTTGACTAATATTCCCTACACCTAATTCCGGAAGCACACTCGAGATATAGTCTAAAAACAGACTATTCGGAGCGAATACAATCATTCTCTCCGCTTCTAATTGTTCACGATATTCATAAATTAAAAAAGCAAGGCGATGTAAAGCGATTGTTGTTTTTCCGCTCCCTGCAACACCTTGAATAAGTAGTGGTAAGTTTCTTTCCGCACGAATAATATCATTTTGCTCCGATTGTATCGTCGAAACAATATCCTTTAGTTTATTATCTTTATTCTCACCTAATCGATATAGAAGAAAATCATCGGCATGCGAGACATCTTCATTTCCTTTTACATATGTATCAACAACACGTTCTAGTTCTCTTTTTCGAATAGAGATGTTTCGCTTTAAATACACATCACCTTCTACTAATCCGTCTGGTGATTCATAAAACGCTAATTCCTCTCCACCGGTAAATGAATAAAACATACTTGCGACAGGTGCCCGCCAATCAATTACAATTGGTTTCATTGTATCTTTATGTGAAACACCTACTTTACCGATGTATATCGGCATCACATCTTCCTTGCCATCCTCCTGAAAATCTAATCTTCCAAAGTACGGTTCTTGCACTCCAATACGTAAGTTTTGTCTATTAGATTCTCTCATACTTTCTAAAATTTGTTCTTTAAAATCATCTCCATAATAAACCGGAATGTTTTCGAGCTGTTCTAATTGATCATCCATCGTACTTAATGTATCTTTCATTTTTTGTAACTCTTCTTCAAAAATGTTGTTCATTTGATGATTCCCTCCTGTCCGTTCTAATTTTTCAGTCGAGATACAATTGTATTAAAAACCCGTTTATAAAGTCAATAGTTTCAATTTAAATTTTCCGAAAAAACTCACTTTTCATCTTTCTAATTTTGAAATCTTATCGTTATTTTTACATTATAAGAATATAAAACATCTAAATTACAACACTTTACATATAATAAAATAATGCATATAAATGCTATTTCTATTAATAATAACGATTTATACACTAACTTACTAAAGTACTCATATCCCTTTCTATCGATTTCCTCCTTTCACTTGTAAAATAATGAGAAGTGTCAATAGATAAATACCAAAAATAAAAAAGGAGTTTATTCGATATGACTACAACCAATATAAAGCATGTAAAGTTACATTTAATTATTTTTGTGTTAATTGTGCTAGCAAGTGGCTGGATTGGTGTATTTCTTGATTCTCTTCTAATAGATCAGCCTGAAGGAAACTCTTTAGGTATGGGATTATGGCTAATATTACCCTTTCTCGCAAGTATCTTACTTAGAATTATTGGTCGAGATTGGAATGATTTTGGTATCAAACCAAATTTAAAAGGAAACTTTAAATGGTATTTCGTAGCAATACTTATTTATCCATTCGTTACACTAATAACTTTATGCTTAGCTCTATTTTTCGGAGTCGTTAACATATCTAACTTTGAGATGTCCTCATTATGTTCTCTCATACTCATGTCTACTATAGGTAATTTTATTAAAAATATTTTCGAAGAGTTCTCTTGGCGCGGTTATTTAACTCCAAAACTGATTGAACTAAAGTTAAACGATTGGTTTATTTATATTATTTCTGGTTTAATTTGGGCTCTTTGGCATGCCGCTTATTATTTAGTTTTTTTACCAAATGAATATTTTGAATCTATTTCTAGGTTAAATATGCTTTTATCAGGATGCATACTTATGGTTTCTTGGTCTATTATGTATGTTGAAATATATAGACTTACAAAGTCAGTATGGCCATGTGTTATCATGCATGCGATTGAAGATGCCGTTCCTACTGTTTTAATAACTATAACCGGTATTATTACGCTTACAAATAGTAGTGATTTTTGGTTAAATCCTATTAATGGTTTCGTTGCCACTGTTTTATTTCTTGGCATCGGGATTGTACTAAGGTCCATAAGGATAAAAAAGAACGGCAATTAAATACGAAAGACAGTCAATTATTCACACTATAAAAGTAAAAAAGAGTAAGGAATTAATCCTTACTCTTTTTTACTTTTATACGATATGATAAACATTCATTTAATGACGCTTGCTCTTTATATGCTCTCTCTTCAAAGTCATACGCCCCTCCTGGGAAAATCCCAACTATACTGAAGCGAGCCTCTGCACATAAATTATTAATCTCATCTATAGTATAGCAACGTAAAGATTGTGTCACAATATCATTTGAAGAATCCGTTTCCCACCAATGGTCCAGCATTCTAGCATTTTCACTATCATATTCATATTTTCGCATTGCAGAATAAATCGGCATTTCTTGTCCATTTGCTTTTTCCCAATATAAAGGTTGATAAATATCAATAAGTGCACACCCATCATCTTTCAACCAACTATGGATGCGTTTTAATAAAAATAATTGTTCTGCATCCGTTCCTACACCAAATCCGTCCAAATAAGTAACGACATCAAACTTTTCTTCAAAATTAATTTTATAAAAGTCAGCACAGTGAATAACAATATCATTAGTAGAATGTTCTTTCGCAAACATAACTAACTCTCGTACTAGCTCAACTGTAGTCATCTTTACATTCAAATTAGACATCGCTCTTGCAAATCCACCATTTCCTGCTCCTAGTTCTAACATCGACTGAAATGTATATCCAACTTGTTCTTGTACTTCTTTAGCAACTTCCTGTAACCAATCTTCATTATTTACATCATAGCTTAGTAGTTCAAATTGTTTTTTATAAAATTCTTTTACATTTAATTCGTTCATTAATATTCTCCTCCTGTATATTATTTTTCTGCTACAGGTGAGAAACTAAATTTCTGATCCCCATGAAAAATCCTCCTTTTGATTTCCCTTTATTTACAGTTTATCAAAATAATCAGAATTTTGAAAGTATCAATTTAAAAAAACAGATAATGGATGTTCCCACTATCTGCTTCTACGCTGCCTTTATTATCCTTGTTGATACTTCACCCAATCACCAGAAACGATAACTTCCTTCAGCATCTCTTTATCTTGAGCAACATACACAAATGCACGTATTTCTCTATCAGCTAAATAAATCGTTTCGGTGATTCGGTCATATAGGTCACTCTCTGCATTACCTGTGTATTCTTCAAGTTCATCTAATTTTTGCAGAACATCATCATTTACTTCGTAAACTTCTCCATATACTTTGTCTTCATTTGAACAAATCATCGCCGGATACCCTTCGTTTGTATCAAATAATTTCCCATACATCCATGCTCCGTCTGCGATGCATATTGCACCTTGCATAAAATGAGCATTCGTTTGCTCTTTTCTTAACGTGCCATACACGAAAACGTGATGCATATATCCCTATCCCCTTTATATGTCTCTATTTTCTAATTTGTAAATAAGCACGAATCATAAAGTAACTCACTTCATTTGGGAGTTGTTCCTTAATCGATTTCAGGCCGCCCTCTGCATTTTGCACGGCAGTTTCAATCATTTGTTCATATTTGGCAGGAACAAAACTGTTCCAATCTACTTCCATTCCATCTTCAAAAGAGCGGATTAAATGATTTTCAATCGTTTGTCTTGATAAGCCACGTTCTTTCGCAATTTCATCTAGATCAATGCCTTGCTTGTACATTTCATACGTTTCTATATGAGAATTTGCTGAAGCTTTCCCAGACTTTTTCCGCTCTGTCACCACTTCTGTTTTAACTGTTTCAGCATAGTTTGGGTTTTCCTCTATAAAGTGCTGAACTGCTTGTAAGAAGTGAGAGCCATACTTCACAAGTTTATGTTCACCAATCCCTTTTACAGTTAAAAGTTCAGAGTCACTTTGCGGCATTTTTGCACACATATCCTTCAACGTTTGATCAGAGAAAATAACAAATGGAGGTACACCTTCTCCTTGCGCAATTTCTTTACGTACTTCACGAAGTACTTCAAATAAAGGATGATCTTGAACAATTTGTCTTGTCTCTACTCGTTCTTTACGTAAAACATTCACTTTACTAAGTAACACTTCTTTCCCTTTTTCCGTTACTTTTAATGTCGGATACGTACCATGTTCAACTGCAATTAACTCATCTGAAATTAGAAACTCAATAAATTCACTGACTTCTTTTACGCTACGATTTGATAGTAATCCGTATGTTGGTAAAGTATGAAAATTAAATTCAATAACTTTCTTATTTTTAGATCCAGTTAGCACTTGTGCAATCATTTGTTTACCAAATCGTTGGTTCGTTCTAATCATACAAGATAGAACCATTTGTGATTCTCTCGTCACATCGATACTCTCGCGGTCATCCGTACAATTACCGCAGCGGCCACAATCTTCTTTCGGCTCTTCTCCAAAGTATTGCAAAATAAATGATTGCAAACATTGTTCTGTATGACAGTAGTCAGTCATATTTTGCAGTTTTTCAAGTTCGTTTGAAAAACGAGACTCTCCTGTCGATTGATCAATTAAAAAGCGCTGTACTTGCACATCTTGAGAAGAATATAGCAATATACATGCACTATCTAATCCGTCACGTCCGGCACGTCCTGCTTCTTGGTAATAACTTTCCATGTTTTTTGGCAGTTGATAATGGATAACGTAACGTATATTCGATTTATCAATCCCCATACCGAATGCAGATGTCGCTACCATTACACTCACTTCATCACGTAAAAAGAGTTCTTGCTGCTCATTTCGATCGGTATCACTCATACCAGCATGGTATTTTGATACCGAAACACCCGCTTTCATTAAATCCTCATATAATTGATCAACTACTTTTCTAGTAGCTGCATATATAATCCCAGATTCTTTTTGATTTTGACGAATATAATCCGCTAAATATGCATGACGATCTTGTCCTTTAATAACAGAAAATGATAAGTTCTCGCGCTCAAACGTTGTCATAATCGTATTTTCTTGATTAATTCCAAGTGTGTTGCAAATATCTTCACGAACTTGCGGTGTTGCCGTCGCAGTTAATGCTAGTACAAGCGGCTTTTCTGGAAGATAATCTAATATGCGATGTATATGTAAATAACTTGGACGGAAATCATGTCCCCACTGCGAAATACAGTGCGCCTCATCAATTGCAATCATCGGGATTTTCATATCGATAAGTTGGTCAACAAACTCCATTGAATCAAGACGCTCAGGCGCCACATAAAGTAACTTATAATGACCTTGTTTCGCTAATTGAATACGTTGATTTGCTTCTGTAATAGAAATAGAACTATTAATATAAGTAGCTGAAATACCGTTTTGTACTAATGTATCTACTTGGTCTTTCATAAGTGAAATCAAAGGTGAAATAACTAATGTCGTTCCTTCGAATACTAATGCGGGAATTTGATAACAAATTGACTTACCACCGCCCGTAGGCATAATACAAACTGTATCTTTCCCATCTAATACATTTTTAATTGTTTCATCTTGTCCTCTTCGGAATGACGAATAACCGAAATAAGACGCTAAAAGTTCTTGTGCTTTTGTAAACAAAAAAGAGTCACCTGCTTTTCTATATCTTTCATCTATTCCTATTATATCATCACTTAAGCGTCTTGAAAGTGATGAATACATGACTAACAGCTTGCTTTTCATTATTTTACGCTTCTCTACGTTTTAAATGTTGTTTAGCAGCGGTGTTTTAATTGCTATTTATGTCTATAAATTTTAAAACCTGAATCAACCACATCTAAGATGAATTACAAAATAATTATACATTTTATTACTCTTCCTTGAATACTACTAATCTTATACATATGAATTCAGGAGGTTACTATATGAAGGAGCAGAATATTAGTTCCATCAAGCAGAAAACAGTACCGAACCAACTCCAATTCTCAAATCATGATGCGTGGAAATATGAATCGTATTACAAATACCAGCCATTATTTTCTTATAGAAAACTTTTTCATTTTCTTTCTCAACTTTTTAAACGTTAATGTGTGTGTGATATATCATTCATAATAATTTTCTCAATATATACCTTTTAGACTTACTATAATACAGCTGTTATCATATGAAATATTCTGCTTTTATAAACCCCTTAAGTTGACCTGCCTATATTAGCAGGTCTTTTTTTGAATATTATATATTTCAGTACACTTGTAAATGCTTGCAAGTCTTTTCTCCATTTTATTACCAAACTCCACTCGCCACAAATGGTGATAATCACAAAAGGTAAAATATAAATTCTTAACATTTAATTACTCAATTCTTTTTTTCTCAATACACAAAACGTTTTTCACTTGTTACTATAAAAGTACTCCAGATGAGTTTTTGCTCATCAACATTATCTAGTTAAAGGGATCTGCTGCGGGAAGCGGATCCCTTTAACTTTATTAAAGATTCATTTTCATTTGGACACATTTACCAGGTTTTTTTAAAAGAATTTTATGATAATATTACTTAGTCGAGTCCGACATCTCGGCAATACCCTTAGAGGCTCTGCAACTTCCCTTGCAGAGCCTCTTTTACTTTATATTCATTTTATTTATATATACCACAATGAAATTCTTCATCTTTTTCCATGTCAATTTTTGAAATTAATCTAGGACACGTAACTAAAAATAAACTCCCATCATACTTTGAGTTATACATGTTCAAAGGAGTGTTACCGTTTATGTATACTTATTGGCAATCGTATTATTCCCCCTATCATAATCCTTATGTGCACTTTGATACATCTGTCCGTAATTACCGAATTAGTAAAAACGAGAACTTTTTAAAAGGTTATATGCGTTCTTTATGGGAACAACACGTTGCTTGGACGAGATTAGCTATTATAAGTATTGTCTTTAATTTACCAGACGTTAACGTTACGGTTGGGCGACTTCTTCAAAACGCAACACATATGGGACTATCACTTGAACCATTCTATGGTGAAGATGCTGTAAAAAAATATAGTGCTTTAATTAAAGACCACTTAGTCATTGCAGCAGATCTTGTTAAAGCCGCAAAAGCTGGTGACCAAAATGCCGCTGCCGCTATAGAGAAGAAATGGTACGCTAACGCTGATCAAATTGTCGATTTTCTTAACAGTATCAACCCATATATAGAAAAAGAAGCATTTCGGAAAATGTTTTATGAACATTTAGCCTTAACAAAAGCAGAAGCACTTGCCTTCCTAAATAAAGATTTTGAAGCAAGCGTAAAACTATACGATAAAATTGAAAAAGAGGCATTAGAAATGGCCGATATGATAACAAATGCAATCGTAAAGCAATTCCCGCAAGTATTTCAATAATAATAAGCCGATTTGAAAAAACAAATCGGCTTATTAAACTTTCTGTCAATGAAATTTCACCTCTCCTCTTTACATTTAACGTATATCGATATATTTTATTTATATCCGTTTTTTATAGGAGGAAATCTTTTGATTAACGCAATTGGTCTTGTATTTATACTCACAAATAAACACGAGAAAAAAAAGAAAGTTTATCTAAATGAAAAATTCGCATTAATAGACATTATTGATTCTAAGGAAGTAATTGATGATGAAGGTAACTCGTTAGTAGAACTAACATGTAAATACAGTATATATTTAGATGAAAAATACTACTGTAAATCTCTCGACGATTATACTGGACAAGTATTTCCATTCTTAAGCGCTAAAATAGGAAAAGGCCTTCTCAGAAACTTAAATTACTATTTCTCTTACGTTGATGCTTATGATAAAAAACCACCCGTTAAAGAAATAAGACCACTTATGAAACAAGTAACGAACAGATAGTGAATAATACGCAAAAAAGAAAGCATCTAACTTCGGATGCTTTCTTTTTTGAATCAAGGACTCGTTAACTTCTATCTTTCTTCTAAAATTATGTATCTAGGCATACTTTAAATTAAAAACAATGGAGGATTAAACTGAATGAAATACTCAGAAACGATTGTTAGTAAAAGACTTCGAACACTTAAAATATCTAGTATGTTTATCATGCTAGTTTTAATCGCATGGCTTGGATATACAAAATTACTTTATGAAAACGGATATCTTCAAGAAAAGAAAAATTCAGTTGAAGTAATGAATACTAGTATTACAGGAGAAATTGAACAAAGTTTCCATGTGAACTTACAAGGTTATCGTAAAACAGACCTTGATACTATTATAGATTCAAGTAAAACCGATCCGAGCCAACTATCATTAATCGAGCTAATTAATACTTCTTGTTCGCGAGATTGCATAGGTGAACCATTAACATATGTGGATGAAAACAATGGATATATCTTTTATACGGAGTCTACCGGAACTAATGTAGCTATACAGATTAAAAAACAAGACACGTGGGAAATTGTAAAAAAATCTGTTCAAGATGGAATTTAAAAGGTTCATACAAAAAAGAGTACTTTACTTCAAAGTACTCTTTTAAAAATATTACCACTTACAACATTTATCATCATCGTCGTCACGTTTACGATTACGACGGCAATCATCACAATCACAGTCACGTTTACGTCTACAACCACAATCATCACAATCTCTGCGTCTGCATCTTCCAAACATTAAATCATCCCAAAATCTATTACAATCTCTACGTCTACAACCACAATTATTACACATGAATATGACTCTCCCCTCTATAGCGTTCATCATATTCTATGTTTAAAAACGAAAAAGGCTTGTTTACTAGTCTATTTTAAATGTATTCATTTGGTATAATTTGAATCTATATTACTAATTTATCCCTATACTTCCTTCTGCGCCTCCACTGCCCGCTTCAATCTCTGCAACATATATCCAATTCCTTTACACCCAGCTAATGGGTACGTAATGATTTCTACTGGATACAATTGTGTCACTACTTTCTTATGCTTCTTGCCTGCAAGTAAAACAATTTCATCATACTGAAGTAAGTCTTTTTCAATCAATTGTTGTTTTAATTGTTCCATACTAATAATTTCATCGCTCTTTGAATCAAAGGCAAGATCATAGTTTTCTAGTACAATATCATTTGGTCTTAAAAATCCATGCTTCGCTGATAATATAACCCAATTCTCAAAAAACATAGTTGCATACGCCTGACATGCTTTTCCGAATGGGCTAACATATACATCTTTTGCCTCCATCGGCCCGTAATCTGGATACTTATCCCAAATTTTCTTTTTTCCGCATGGAATTATGCATAACCTTTTCATCGTTATTTCTTACCTCACTTCTAACTTTTTAAATATAAAAATATTGAATTCCCTACTTCTTCATACTCAGCTTCTATATCTCCAATACCCACTACGTTCCAACCATTATTGGTTTCTATCGGCTTTTCATTCATTATAATATGAACTTGTGTCATATTTTTAAAATCTTCTTCAAAAGATGCTAAAACAGGTTGATTTATCATATATGTTTTATTATGTATACTTACACTTAAAAAGGTTTTATGTAACGCTTTATTTTTGTTTAATTTTACATTCATTGGATTAAACGAATTTAATTGTATATTCCCTACAATATACAAATGATATCCTTTTTCCTTATAAAATTGTTTAAATTCCTTGTCTCTTTCGTTTTGAACAAAATGAAAAATTTGCTTCGTTTCTTTGCTTATTGCAAATTCATTATTTAAACTTAAAACAACATTCATATTTTGTTTTAAAAAAACATATAACGATTTATCACTATTAAAGAAGTCCATTTTCCATCCAGGATGGATTTCATCTAATAATAAACATAAAAGCATTCCTGAGCTATAGCAACTCTTCCTAATGTTATAATTAGCTTCATATGCATCTAAAATAAATCCGCTATATTTTCGTAACGTTTCGCTTTCATCCTTTTCGCATACTGCATTGTAAGCGTTCATTTCAACATACCAAGCAGGCCCCTCTATACTTTCAACCATACACTCATAAGTTATAAACTCTTCTTTTATAAAACGAGCTCTTTGTTCTCTTAATTCAATAAATTGCTTAATATAATTATTTTTCTCAGCTTGTGACTTACAGTGCACAGCATTATATAAACAAATTCGCTCTTTATTTCGCAATTCTATATTTTCTTCTGTTATAGGATATTGAAATCCTAAAGATTCATTTGGAAATCTACTTTCTTTATTCAAATATTGATAGCAATGAAAAAGTTCATGCACCAAAATCGCAAATAAACTTTCATAATCTTTATATCTATTCATATTAACGATGGCAGTCGGATAATCTTTGAATAGGATAAATGTATCACCCTTAAATTGTTCATCCCACTTTATAACGGCATACTCACTATCATCTTTCAAAAATAATGGATGATGAAATACATACACATGCTCATCATTATATAATGCAAATGCAGTCCTATTGAAACCAGGCCATAGCGTATTCAATAATTCTATACTTACATCTTTCTTTATTCGATTTAATATATTGTTCATTATATGTAACACCCCTATATCATTCTACATACATCTATTCTATTCCACTTAAAAACAACCCTTTTATTTACATAAATGTTAGAAAAGTATATATCTTTTCTTAAACTATAATGTATTATATAAATATACATGTGATGATTTTATGAAAAGGAGGTGAACAAGTGAGAAATATAATTCCTGCACTAGTACTCTATATTATTGTTTGCATAATCGCTATGATTGCTCCAGCATCCCAAGGTTATAATCATATTGGCTGGAAGTTGTTTGTTGGGCAAGCGTATGCCATACCTATTTTCATCATTGCAGCTATTATTACATTTTATATAAACAAGAAAAAATCTACAAATAAACAGTTATAAGGATAGCTAAATGCTATCCTTATTTTAATTCGCTAATCAGATCCAAAATAACACTTGCAGTACTTTCTATCCTTTCTTCCGAAAAATCAAACGTGACACCTGTTTTTTCATATATTTCTTGTATAGGTAAATTCCAATCTGCACTCGCTCCCTCTTTAAAGAAAGCAATCGCTTTTTCTGGGTCTTTCCGATAAATTTGAAACAATTGCATTGCTCCTATTTGTGCAATGGCGTATTCAATTTTATAAAAAGGAAACTGAACATAGTGAAATGACTCTATCCAGCTTGCACCGGTTTCATTCTCTAATCCTGTAATATCGACTGATGAATATTGATACCTTTTGCATATTTCAGCGTATTTCTTATCACGTTCTTCTGGTGTATGATTTGGATTTGTATAGAGCCAGTGCTGAAATACATCTCCTGCAATTGACGACATTAATAAAGACAAAGCACGATATAATTGTACGCGCTGCACTTCTTTGTATTCACCCTCTTGCTTATAAAAGATATCCAGCTTATCCATTACTAGTAACTCAAGACTGAGGGAATAAAGCTCAGCCACCTCTTCACGAAGATATTTTTCTTGCATACTACTATCATTGTTAAATTGTTTATAAAAATGAAAGGCATGTCCCACTTCATGTATGAGTGCATTAATTGCATAAAATGATGGACTAAAATTAGAATAAACAAAAACCTCTTTACTATGAGGCAAAGTAAAACAAGCGGCTCCTGGCGCTTTATTTTCACATTCTTCTACGTCAATGAATCCAGCTTTCCTTATATGAACAAATTGCTCATAAAAATATAAATCTGTCGCCTGAAACATTTCTTCCACCCCATTCAATAAATCAATGGTATTTTGAAACGGGGCTTTTAGTAAATAACATGGGGTAAGATCCCAAGGGCGATACGTTTTTACACCGAGATTCTTTTTAGAAAGACTTCCTAACTGTTCCCATATTGGTACAACATACTTTTCTATAGATTCATGGAGCTTATAGCAATCATCAATACTGTAATCTCTGTTTTTTTGTTTAAAAGCATATTCACTATAATTATTAAATCCTGCATGTAAAGCTATCTCATTCCGCAATTGTATAAGTTCATTCATAATACAATCTATTTTTATTTTCACTACACTTCTTGCTTCACATAAAGCGTACCAAGCTTTTTCGCGAATAGCTCTATTAGGGTTATCTAACTTTGCTTTTATGTATGCATACGTCTTTTGCTCGCCTTCCCAATTAATAGATATGTTAGACATTATTTCTCTATATTTCGTAATAAGCTCTTGCTCTTTAATAGAAAGAGAAATGTTCTTGTCATTAAACATTTTACTTTTTACTACTCTTGCTTTTTTCATAAATCCATATTTCTGCTCATCTAATAAATTAGAAAATGGACACTCTCTAAATTTCTGGTCAAATTTTGCATTGTATCTTTTTAAAAGTGGTTGAATTGTATTTTGATTATACATATGTAAATTACGTTTATTTCTGTCATTTGTATCTCTATAAGTGGCAATTAAACTACTTGTTATCTCCTCTTCTACTTCAGCGTTTACACGCAGTTCCTCTAAAAGCCAACGCTCTAACTCTGAAATAGAATTAATATTTCGCTCTAAAAGAGACTGTAATTTACTTTCTAAACCATTTAACATACACAATCCTCCCGTTTTTAATTTTCTGTTTTTTGAAGATAAAAAAAGGACAAGTAGCCAATCTGACTACTTGTCCTTTTTTGTTAAACCATACTCAATAATATTAAGCTTGGAATGCTTCTGTTAATACTGGTACGATTTGTTTTTTACGAGATACAACACCTTTTAAAGTAGCCGTGTTGTTTTCTAGAGATACGTTGTATGCTTTCTCAACAACGTTTGCTGCTTTACCGATCGCAAGACCGACAGAATCGTTAGTTAAGATATCAGTTACAACGAATAAGAATAGGTCTAAACCTTTTTCTTCTACTACTGCAGAGATAACTTTTTCAAGTTCCGCTTGGTGTACAAGAACGTCGTTTGTATCAACAGCGTTTACTTGTGCGATTTCAACTTTCGCATTACCCATTTGGAATTCTTTAGCGTCAAGAGAGATTAGTTGCTCCATTGTTTTTCCGCTTAAGTCAGCACCAGCTTTTAACATTTCTAAGCCGTAGCTATCAGCATCTACACCAGCGATTTCTGCTAATTCACGAGCTGCTGCTACGTCTTGCTCTGTGCAAGTTGGAGATTTGAATAGTAAAGAATCTGAAATGATTGCAGATAACATTAAACCTGCAACTTCTTTACGAATTGTAACGCCATTTTCTTTGTACATTTTGTTTAAGATTGTAGCTGTACAACCAACTGGCTCACAACGGTAGTAAATAGGATCGCTTGTTTCAAAGTTAGCAATACGGTGATGGTCAATAACTTCTAACACACGAACAGATTCGATATCGTTAGCACTTTGTTGACGCTCGTTATGATCAACTAAAATAACGTTGTCCACTTCGCTTGCAACTGTCTCAACAAAACGCGGTCCTTCTACTTTAAAATGGTCTAACGCAAATTGAGTTTCACCGCTGATTTCGCCTAAACGTACAGGCTCAGCATTCATTCCTAATTCTTTTTTCAATTCTGCATAAGCAATTGCAGAACAAATTGCATCTGTATCTGGGTTTTTATGCCCGAAAACTAGTACTTTTTCCATGTTTTCCACCTCTTCATGAAAAGGATATCTTAAAGAAGCAAATATGACAATATTTAAAGCCCAATTTTTTATAAATAATTGCACTTTCTTCTATATTTTTCATCGTTTTTCGTAAAAAAGATCATCTAAAATGAATTAGATGATCAAAATGTATATTTTATTTAAAATAGTGTAGGAACTTGCACTACATGATTTAGAGCGAAATCCGATGCCAAACCATTATTTACAAGGTTAACATCTATAACTTGATAAAATGCATTCCCCGTATCTGCAATTTCCCATACAGCTAAAATAAGGTGATATCCATTTCTATCAGTAGGTACATTCGCTTCATGTGTTACGGAAGTTCCTGGTCTTGTTCCCCCATCGTTTTTCACATAAAACGGTACTAAATCTAAATCAGATCGTGATAATGGTTTATTTGGATTCCAATCTTTTTTCGTAATGTAGTATTTCCATTCTTTCGTACTATGAGGTGCGGTTAGTTTCCACTTAAATGTATTCGTCCCGCCGTTTAACGTAACTTTCTTCCACCTATCTACTGTTTGAACGTCTAAAGCAGGAAAATGGCCTGCTCCTGCAATTTGTCCATCAGAAGGTCCTAATAGAGGGAATCCACCTATTCCTTCTACACTTTGCGGCTCATATTGAATCGGACCGCAATTTACATTTATCCCTTGCTTACATAAATAAGAACGGCTCGCTGGTGATTCTACATATCCATGAGCTGAAGCTTTTTCTGCAAAACCGAAAGTTAACAATCCCGTAAGTAATATACCACCACTTAATATAACTTTCTTCACCTTCTGTAAACCTTTCGCTTTCATCCCGTCATCCCCTTTCCCATAATAAAGCGAAAATAACTATAGTTGCCTAGTCATCTTCTCTACATTCATTATAAGATGAGAGACTATACAAACAGAACCCTCTAAAAACTTTCTCAAATTCGTTTAGATACAAAAACATCAATTCTTCTTCACATTTTAATTACCAGTTATCAAATCTATTATTTATTTGGTCGTTTTTTTGTTAAATACTTATAACACCGTCTGAAAATACAAACGGTGTTAAATATACTCAATTAAACTATTCGTTTATAAATAAATTACGAAATTGGCAAAGTTAGTCTAGCTATCAAATAGCCCTCTTCCTCTCAGATTTGCGGAAACGGGCTCCTTTCCGATTTCACGTGCCCATATAGATAACTGGCCGATATGGTGGATTTCGTGGACAATGACATGACGTATTAACTCTCCGTGTGTACATTCAATGACTCGGTGCCTAATTGGTGCGTCTCTTGAGCTAATCGGCTCTTCATTGAAGTCAGCCTTTGAAAGTTTCCGAGATTCCATTTCATTTGTCCAAGATGTCACAAATGACTTCACTTTCTCGTGGTATTGAGCTGAAAGGTTTTTCACTTTTTGCAAGCTAGCATAATCTTCAAACAAGGGTTCCTCAGGCACTGGTTCACCTCGTAAACCTAAGATCCACATATATTCCACATCTACAATATGGAATAAAGTATGCAGGATACTGCCTAACCCACCGACCCGTTTCTTTAATAGTTCTTCATCCGGTATGTCTTCGCACCATGTAAACCAATCATCACGAACTTGCCAATTATATTGAAACAGTTTCAACATCACAGCAACCTCCATCCTATAGATTAACATTTATTATTCACCAAAAGACTTCAAAATCCCTATTAAAATCATAACTCTAAAAAACCTGTTAATACCTTATACAAATTAACTCTCAAATTGAACACTCATTATGAAGGTAATAAATGAAAAGAACTCACCTATTATAGTGGGGGTTATCAATCATTTTACAAATCGATACTCCGACCTAATAACAAATGTGTCGTTTGAAATTATTTCCCTTTTCAAATAAATAACTAAATCATTTTATAATAAATTACCGTTGCATCTAACTCACCATTCGGAGAAATTGCGTATTCTGGTATTTTTCCAGCTTCTTTATAGTCTAATGATTTATACAATCTATTAGAAGGGTCTCCTTCTCTCGTATCAAGCACTATAAGAGACCTATTTTCTTGCTTTGCTCGCTCCTCTGCTTTTTGCATAAGCGAACGTCCAATGCCGTTACGTCTAAAGTTCGGGTGAGTCATTAACTTGCAAATTTCAGCTCTATGAATCCCATTCGGCTTTGTAACTAAATGTAATTGAATACTCCCTGCCACTTCATTATTTATTTTAGCAACATACAAGATTACTTCTGGTGCTAAAACAGTTTCCCAATACTTTGTTGATTCTATTTGTTCCAGTGGAGGTAAAAAACCAATTGACGCCCCATCATCTACAACCGTTTTCAAAAGTTTAGAAAGCTCCTCCACATCATCTTTTATTTGCTTAATTTCTTCAATTACTACATTTTGCATTACTAATCCCCCTTTTGTTTCATTGTACCAAGTTTTAAGGAAGGAAAAACGGGTTACTAAGATGAAATTATTTAAAGTACAATTTTTTAGAGAAAGGATACTTATATGAAGTATATATTAGACAGGACATACGCAAGAGAACTTCTCGAGTGGGCATATGAACAAAACCCAGGTCCGTGGTTCGAACATTCAATTAATGTTGCTCTTGCAACTGAAAAGATAGTTGTAGAACTTATTAATAATGGGCATTATGACCTAAATGCTGACATAGCATATAATGCTGCCCTCCTGCATGATATAGGAAGGTATAAAGGTTTTACTAAATCTGTTATTCATTCCTATGATGGTTATATGTATATGAATAATTTAGGGTATAAAGGAAACGCGATTATTTGCGTAACACATTCATTCCCATGCAAAAATGAGCATTTAGATATAGCAGCCGAGTGGGCCCTTGTTCCTGATTATATGAAAAGCCGATTAATTGAAATATTAAATGAAAATAGCGACTACGACTTATACAATAAGGTCATTACCCTTTGTGACGCACTTGCTGATGCGGAAGGCTTTACTACTCTTGAAAAAAGATTGATTTCAGTTGGTTTACGACATGGAACAACCTCTCATTCTTCTTTACATTGGAAAGGTTTCTATACAATTAAGAATGAATTAGAATCTTTAATCGGTAAGAGCATATACAGAGTCCTTCCTGACGTAGAGAAATCGATTTATAAAAATATGGAATGTTAAATTACATACAACTTAACAACGATAGAATTTGTATGTAAACAAAAGAACAAAACAAAAGCTATTGACTATATGAAACAATTGAAAATTTTTCAGGAAACTTAAAACTAAATAAATAGTTGTGATTTCACATTCCCACTAAATTCAAAATTCTTACTTTAATACATTACATACCAGGAAATTTTATACTCAAATTCAATTTCACATAAAAAAACGTTTTAAACATAAAGTTTAAAACGTTTTTTTACATTCAATGATTTTGATTTTTCAGTTCTGTTAAACATTCCTGTACTAAAGTTACCGCTTGACTCATTGCAGCTCCACCAGCAAATGCTGCTGATACACCACATGCTTCCAGAATTTCTTTATCTGAACATCCTTGATCCAGACAACCTTTTGTATGATAAATAGTACAGTATTCGTCTTGCGTTGCTAGACTAATTCCTAATGCAATAAGTTGTTTTTCTCTTTTTGTTAAAGAACCCTCTTGAAAACAAGCTTGCGTGAATGCATTATACGTTTCAGCAATTTCAGGAATTTGGTTTGTAAAACTACCAATTCCTTCTTTATAATGATGTAGAACATCATTTACTGAACTATGTTGTTCATGTTCCATCTTATTATTACCCCCATTCAAATTATGTGTACCTATTGTAGTATGTGATGAAAAGAAGGCAATATACCTCGATAAAAAGAATGAATATTCAGTTTATTAAAACTACAATTTCAGACTATCATCCACTACTGATTGTTCCTTATAGTTTTTCCTTTCAATCTCTTTACTTCTTTCTTCCCAAAATGTTAATCCTTCAATTCCCACATTTTTAGGATCAAATACAGGATCTTTCCCTTCTTTTTTCTGCGCTTCATAATCTTTTAACACTTTTAATGCGATTTTACTTAATAGTAGAATCGCAATTAAGTTTAACCATGCCATACTACCGATTCCTAAATCTCCAAGATTCCATAAAAGCGACGCTGATTCTACGCTACCAATGTAAACCATAATTAAAAATCCAATTTTTAAAACTGGTTTTAACCATCTATGTTTAAGCTCACGATCTAAATAAGTAAGTGTCGTTTCAGCAATATAGTAATATGCGAGTAATGTTGTAAATGCGAAGAAGAAGATTGCAATTGAAATGAATAATGGACCAAACCCTGTCATAACAGTTTCAACTGCTTGTTGTGTATAGATCGGACCTGCATCAACATTCCCTATATTTTTTACAATAGCGCTTTTCCCTTCCGGTATAACATTATACATACCTGTTATTAAAATCATAAGAGCTGTCGCTGTACAAACAACAATTGTATCAATATAAACAGAAAATGCTTGAACTAACCCTTGTTTTGCAGGATGAGATACTTCAGCGGCAGCAGAGCTATACGTCGCTTCTCCAACGCCAGCAACATTTGAAAATACAGCGCGTTTTACTCCCCATGCGATTGCTGCGCCGACGATTCCGCCAAACATTTCATTTACACCAAAAGCACTAGAGAAAATTAAAGCGAACATACTTGGAATCTCTGTTACATTCGCAAGTAATACGATACATGTAACAATTACATAACCTATTGCCATAAATGGAACAAGCATTTGCGAAACGCCAGCAATTCTCTTTACGCCACCAAAAATGATCGCCGCTAATAGTACGACTAACAATATACCAGTTATATATTTGCTAATGCCATTAGAGTTTTCAAAACCAACTGCGATACTACTAGATTGAATACCTGGTAGTAAAACACCATATGAAAGTGTTACAACGACCGCTACAATGACTGCAAACCATTTCATTTTCAGGCCTTTTTCAATGAAATATGGTGTACCACCGCGGTATTCATTTCCGACTTTACTTTTATATACTTGAGATAATGTTGATTCAACAAATGCACTCGCTGCACCTAAAAGTGCCATTACCCACATCCAAAATACAGCTCCAGGTCCGCCAAAAGCGATAGCTGTCGCGACCCCTGCAATATTACCTATTCCAACCCTACCAGATAACGCTAAACAAAATGCTTGAAAGGATGAAATTCCCGTCTCCGAGCTCTTCCCTTCAAATAATAGTTTAATCATCTCTTTAAAATAACGAATTTGTAGAAAACGAGTTGCAATTGTAAAATACACACCTGCCCCTAATGCGAAAACAACTAACCCAATACTCCATACTTGCCCTACTAACCACTCTACTAATTGCTCCATCCAAATCCCCCTTAACATTCTTTTGAAAACTATTTTAAATATAAGAAAACGGACAACTATTATTAATCCTTACAGTTGTCCGTATCTCTCATTATTTCATCCCTCTATTTAATAACAGTTAGATTCTCTATTACTTTATATTTACCCAAACACTTTTCACTTCTGTATAGTTATCAAGCGCATATGAACCTAACTCACGACCGATACCAGATTGTTTAAAGCCACCAAATGGTGCAGCTGCATTTTCTAAGTTATAATCATTGATCCATACTGTTCCTGCCTTTAATTTATTGGCAACTTGATGTCCTGTTTTAATATTTTGTGTCCATACGCCTGCAGCAAGTCCGTATGAAGAGCGATTTGCTCTTTCGATTACCTCTTCTGTTGAATCAAATGGAAGTACTACAACAACTGGTCCAAAAATTTCTTCTTTCACAATTGTCATATCATCAGTAACATTTGTGAATACTGTTGGCTGTACAAAATAACCTTTTTCAAATGCACGTTCACCACCAGCAGCAACAGTAGCACCTTCAGCTTTTCCTTGTTCAATGTAATGTAGCACACGCTCTTGTTGCTTTTTAGATACAAGTGGACCCATTTCCGTTTCCTTCTCCATACCTGCTCCAAGTTTCACGTTATTCGCCATTTTCACTAATTCATTTACGACTGTTTCGTAATGTTTTCGGTGAACGAACACGCGAGAACCGGCACTACAATTTTGGCCATGATTATACATAATACCTTGAAATGCACCTTTAATCGCTTCTTCTAAATCAGCGTCTTCTAAAATGATATTTGGAGATTTACCACCAAGTTCTAACGTTACATGTTTAATTGTTTCTGCAGATTGACGCATAATATATTTCCCTGTAACAGTTGAACCTGTGAAGGCTACCTTATCAATATCATGATGGTTTACGATTGCAGCTCC
This sequence comes from Bacillus sp. HY001, assembly GCF_007558965.1. Classification (NCBI taxonomy): domain Bacteria; kingdom Bacillati; phylum Bacillota; class Bacilli; order Caryophanales; family Bacillaceae; genus Bacillus; species Bacillus sp. HY001. The sequence goes on from NZ_VLTE01000004.1 coordinate 25,369, forward strand.
CGCTTCAGGGCCGAAACCTGGCACAAAGTTTACGACACCGTTTGGAAAACCTGCTTCTTTAAAGAGTTTTGCTGTATATAATAACGATAATGGTGTTTGTTCTGCTGGTTTTAATACGATTGTACAACCTGTTGCTAATGCTGCTCCCATTTTCCAAGAAGACATAACGAGTGGAAAATTCCAAGGAATAATTTGACCTACAACCCCAACAGGTTCATGGCGTGTGTAATTTAAGTAATCTTTTGAAATCGGAATAGTTTGCCCGATAATTTTTGTAGCCCATCCCGCATAATAACGATAATTTTCTACAGTCGCTGCAATATCATCATCCAGTGCTACTTGATATGGTTTCCCGTTATCTAATGCTTCTAACTGTGCTAATTCTTCTCCATGCTCTTCAATTAAGTCTGCTAATTTATAAATAAGATGCGCTCTTTCAGCAGTAGTCATTTCTGCCCAAGGTCCTGATTCAAATGCAGATCTTGCCGCTTTTACTGCTACATCAATATCCCCTTCTTGCGCTTCGCATACGACAGCTAGAACATCTTCTGTTGCTGGATTGTATGTCTCAAATGTCTTCCCGCTAATGGAAGAAACAAATTCACCATTAATAAACATTTTAATTTCTTCGTTTAAAAACGCTTTCACTTTTGGTCTCAGCTCAATGTTTGTCGTTAACATATATGATTTCCTCCTTATTTAAACAGCTGCATGAGCTGCAATTTTTGAAATAATCGTTTGAAGTTTTTGATTTTCTTCTTCAGTTAATCCGAGTCTTGGATAACGAGAAGGTCCCCCAGCTTGCCCGTGTAATTCCATTGAGCGTTTAACGATTTGTACATATTTTCCTGATCCTTCAAGAAACTCACAAAGTGGTAAAATCGCATCGTTTATTTCCCAAGCTTTTTCTAATTCACCGTTTTGGAAATGCTCATACATTTTCGTAACAAGTCCTGGTACAATATTTCCTGCCACTGAAACCCATCCCGTCGCACCAACTAAATAGGATTCCATAACTAAATCTTCAGACCCACAGAAGACTTGAAAAGCACCTTCGCCTTGTCTTACTAAATCTCTAGCTTTTCGAATATCCCCGCTGGATTCTTTAATATGTGTAACATTTTCACATTCTTTTCCAATACGTAGCATGAGCTCCGTACTCATATCAACACCGGATGTAAACGGGTTATTATATAACATAATTGGTATATTTACAGCGTTTGAGATTTCTTTAAAGTGAAAATAAATTTCCTCTTCTTTCGGTTTACAATAGTACGAGTTTATAATTAATGCACAATCTGCTCCATGCGCTTCTGCATGTTTCGTATATTCAATCGTTTGTTTCGTCGTTTCTGCTGCAGTTCCAACAATAACTGGAATACGTCCATCTACTTCTTTTAATACTGTTTCTACCATTTTAAATCGTTCTTCTTTTGATAAACTAACAAACTCTCCTGTACTTCCATTAATAATAATCCCAGCTACTTTTTGCTCAATAAAGTAGTTTACGTTTTGTTTTACACCATTCCAATTAATTTCTTGAAACTCATCCATCGGTGTGATTAATACTGGAAATGCCCCTTTAATGTTTTTCATAATTATCTCTCCCTTTACTATTTTATTTTAATAAAAACCCTGTCGGAAACGGATCTGTAGAGTCTAATAGAAACGTCTGTATTCCTGTAATAAATCCTCTACTTTCAAATCGGAAAATGTAGCCTAGTTCTTCTTTCTTCACTTGTTCTACTGTTATAAAGCTATTAAAAATACTTTCATTTTTAAAAGGTTTATCCGCTATATAATCATTTTTAAATAATGTATGAACATAAGATACAATAGTAGAAACAAAACCAGGCGAACGTACGATAAAGTTATCTTCATGAAATGTAATCGACTTTATATGGTTCTTTTCTGTTTGCATAGATTCTACTAAAATAAGTCTTTTTATTAGTGACTGTTTTTGTATAGCTTGAAGTGTAACTTCACCCCATTTTTTTAATTTAGAGATGTTTTCAATGCTGATTTCTGGTGAATATGCATCCTTTTCTACAACTGCATATACTTTATCTGCCTGTATAAGAGAGTAACTTATATTACCAATTTGTAAATTTTTCTCAATCATATAACATAATTTACTTTCAAATGAAACAGATACAACTTCATCATTCTCTACATACGCATGGACTGAAAATATGCCAGATAACGTTTCAATTTTGTATTGATTCGTATCTCTCTTTTTTAAATAACCGCTTTCTAGTAACATCGTAATGACTGCGACAATGCCTCCATAATGAAGAGGGATGGAACCTTCATGATTAAAAAATAATACAGCTGCATCGACTTCCGCATGAATAGAAGGAACGACGATACATCCATTTAAACCGATAAAACCACGTGGTTCATTTAATAAAAGCTTCATTTCTTCTGCTAATTCCCCTGAAAATTGTTCATTTAAATGTTCTAAACTGTAGTAATATTTGCATGGTACATCTTTTATTACACGAAATGCTTCACCATTTACATGTACGTCTACTGCTGTATACATTTTTTGAATGTTCATTTTACATCCTCCGTTTCATGTTCCATCGGCGGAATTAGCAAAAAGCCTTCTTTAAGTGGATCCTTTTCATTGCAAAAAAATCTATGCATTCCCATAAGCCAAGCTGAACCTGTAATTTTTGTTACGACAGCTTCCATATTATCAACATTTGTTGTATGAATAACGCACCCTTTAAATAGAGAGCCAACGATACTCTCGTGAATAAACTCTTCATTAATCTCGATTTTTTGATTAGCGTATAATACCGCTAATTTCGCTGATGTTCCTGTACCACAAGGAGAACGATCAATTCCTCCTGGCGGAACGACAACTGTATTTTTCACATGCGCACTTTCATGAGTAGGATCTGTATAAAATTCAACATGGGTTAATCCTCTAATAAACGAATACTCTGGATGAACGATTTCAAATTTCTCATTTATGATATTTCTAATATGAATTGCCTTATCGATGATTGTAGATGCGTTTTCTGGTACTAACTCTAAACCTACTGATTTCGCATCGATAATGGCATAAAAATTCCCTCCATACGCAATATCGGCCTCTACAGTTCCAATTCCTTCGACTTGTACAGTAATATGTTTCAGTAAAAAAGCTGGTATGTTACAGAAGGAGACTTCTTTCGCTTTTCCATCTTGAACAAAGATATCCACTCCAACTAAGCCAGCTGGTGTGTCTAACTTTAACGAAGTAATCGGTTCAACTACCGGAATTAAACCTGATTCAATTAAAGCAGTACATACACCAATTGTATCGTGACCACACATCGGTAAATATCCACCTGTCTCTATGTAAATAACACCAATATCAGCTTCAGGATGACATGGATCTGTTAATAATGCGCCTGACATTACATCATGACCACGCGGTTCATTCATTAACAATTTGCGAATCCAGTCATACTCCTTTTTCATATGTAACATCTTCTCTGCCATCGTCTCTCCAATTAACTTTGGAAGTCCGCTTATCAATGTCCTCGTTGGATTCCCGCCCGTATGTGTATCAATCGTCGTAAAGACTCTTTGTGACCTCATCCGTTTAACACCCTTTCTGTAAAACGACTCAAACGAAGTGGTTCAATTGGAATGATTGTTTCTTTTTCATTTAATAACTCTTCAATCACTTTTCCAGTAACCGCTGCAAGGCTAATGCCATCCCCTTCATGCCCCGCTGCTATAAAGTAGTTCGGGATATGTTCCACACGTGAAATGATTGGCAAATGGTCTTCTGTCCACGGGCGTAATCCAGCATATGAACGAATCACCATCATATCCGCCATTTTCGGATAAAAACGAATTGCTCTGTTTGCAATACATTTAATAACCTCGTTGTTTATCTTCGTATGAAAACCTACAAACTCTCTACTACTACCAATTAAAAAATTTTGGCTTTCTGTCGGCTCAAATACAAGAGCTACCCCATATTTCTCAGTTAAAGCATCCACTTTTCGTTTTCCGCCAAATTTAGAAATTAAATAACCAAATTCCATTACTTTACGGCAACCAACGTGTTGTTGCCTTGAAGCTACAATAATATGCCCTTTTCTCGGTTCAATTGGGATATTTACATCCAACATTTCTCCGATTTTTGGAGCCCACACACCAGCTGCGTTCACCACTTGCTTCGCAGTAAACGTCCCGTTAGTCGTTTCTACAATAAAGGAACCGTCTATATCTCTTTTCATTTCTTTTACTTCCGTATGATTAAAAGCTTTCGTACCAAACTTCTTCGATTCTGCAAGAAGTGAAAAAGCAAGAAGATATGGATTTACAGTCGAATCCGTTGCGCATTCTAATCCGCCTAATAAATCGTCTGCAAAAAATGGCGATTCCTCTCTTATATCTTGCCTATCGAGCATTCGAAACGGTAAACCAGCTTCTTTTTGACGATTCACCCATTGCTGCGCTGCTTCCATTTCTTCGTCTGACTCACATACGAGAATACTTCCTGGCGCCCTATATTCAAATGAGTGCTCTAACTCTTCACTTAAATCAGTAACCAATTTTTGACTTACTAACGACATTTGACTATCAAATCCTGGGTCTTTATCAATAGCCAAAATATTCCCGTCACACCGTGAAGACGTCCCACTGACAAATTCTCCTTTTTCAATGATTGTTACGTCTCTTCCATATTTTGATGTGTAATAAGCGATAGAACAGCCTATAATACCACCGCCTATTATTAAAACGTCACAGTGCCTCACGTAGCACCCCTCCCTTCTTTCTTTTCATCCCTCACTTTCTTTTATGCAATTGACGTGCCAACTGTACATATATGCACTTTTTATAAATAATATTTTTATTTGTAAAAATATTTTAAATTTATCGTAAATAGGTGTATTATTTTTTTATCACTGTCAAAATTTTTATACATAACAGGAGGACAATATGGCATTCTCATTTCCTACAATAAAAGAATTTCTAAAAACTTTATCAATTGATCATACATACAACTTGCAACATACCCAGCAAGTTCACGAAAAGTATTATTACCGCCCTTCTACTACAGAAGAATATAACTGCGCAGTAATATATGAAGATGACTCATTCAGCGCTTTAATTGACGCGTTTTCCAATGAAATAGTCGTTATCATAATGAACGAAAATAAAGAGCCGCTATGCTGTATAACGACTCAGCAAATCATTCCGTTTCTTGTTAAGTCGTACAATGAACTACAATCTTTTTATAACGCCGTAATACAAACAACTGATTCTTCCGTTACAGTCATCGATGAGAAAGAACATGTTCGTACTTGGACAGATGGTGCTGAAAAGATTTTTTCAGTCAATCATAATGAAATTATTGGACAACCTATCACTCGTTTTTTTGACTATAAAGATTTGGAAATTTTGCAATCATTACATGACGGAAAAAGCATAATCGCTCAGTTCCATCAGCCTCGCCCAGATTTGTTCGTATTAATAAATTCAAACCCAGTATATTGTAACGATGAAATTATAGGCGCTGTCGTTTCAGAAACTGATGTTACAAATCAAGTTGCTTTAAACGAAAAACTATTCAATATGTCACATGAAATGCACCGATTAGAACAAGAAGTCGCAAAATATAAAGATGAATCAGATCCTTTCCTTGCGATGAATGGAAAGAGCCCTGTTATACAAAGAACAATACAATTAGCTAGAAAGGTTTGTTCAGTGAAATCAACTGTATTAATACTCGGCGAAAGTGGTGTTGGAAAAGAAGTATTCGCGAAAGCAATCCATGAAGCAAGTGAAGCAGCTAAGGCACCTTTCATTTCAATTAACTGCGGCGCCATTCCAGAAGCGTTATTTGAAAGTGAATTATTCGGATATGAACGCGGGGCGTTTTCTGGTGCAAGTAGTAAAGGGAAAAAAGGGAAAATAGAGCTCGCACAAGGCGGTACATTATTTCTTGATGAAATAGGAGAAATGCCGCTCGATATGCAAGTAAAGCTTTTGCGTGTACTACAAGAACGAAAATATTACCGAGTTGGTGGAGAGAAAGAGATTAATATTGACTTCCGTATTATCGCTGCTACAAATCGTGATTTACAAGAAGAAATGCGAAAAGGCACATTCCGAGAAGATTTATACTACCGCCTAAATGTAGTTAGCTTGCATATTCCACCGCTGCGCGAGAGACGCGAAGATATTATTGAATTAACCTACTCTTTCTTAAACGATTTTTCAATCAACTACAACAGACCAATCCGTGACTTACCTTCAAGCATTATGCATGAACTGCTTCATTACAATTGGCCAGGTAATATTCGCGAGCTTCGTAACGTTGTTGAAAGACTTGTCGTATTTGCGACTGACGGTATTATAAAACAAGAATATTTACCATTTCATACAACTGAAACGTTAGACAATCATACGACTCATTCCCTATTACTCAGCAACAATCATACAATCCTCTCTTTACAAGAAGAGATGGATGAACATGAGAAAAAAGTAATCGAGAGAGCATTACGTATTTTGAATGGGAATAAATTAGAATGCGCGAAACAGCTTGGTGTTACGAGGGCTACTTTATATAATCGTTTAAAAAAACTTGGGTTACAATAACCATTTCCTCCTTTATATTGGCATAGTTTTTGCATAATAATTTGTGCAAACCGAACTAGAGGAGGAATTCATATGACGAATAAAGATCACTTAATTGTTTGTCGATGTGAAGAAGTTACATACGGTCAACTTCAATCGACAATTGCTGAATATAAATGCTCGGCAAGAGAATTAAAACTAAGAACACGTGCTGGCATGGGATTTTGCGGTGGCCGCACATGTAGAATGATGATAGATCGAATGATTGAAAGTGCAAACCCTGGCGTAACTACTAATGAAATCCCATTAAAATATCAACCACCTGTGCGAGCAGTTACCTTTGGAGCGGTAGGTGAAAATCAATGAATAGAATTACACATCATCCTATTTTAGGGAGTTTAAATAGTAGTAAGCGCATCACTTTCCAATTTAACGGACAACAATATGAAGCATATGAACATGAAACGATTGCGGCTGCTTTACTTGCAAACGGTATAAGAACTTTAAGAGTGCATGAAGATAGTGGAGCGCCACGAGGTATTTACTGTAATATTGGACATTGTTCTGAATGCCGCGTCACAGTAAACAATCAAACGAACGTACGAGCATGCTTAACTGTTGTTGAAAAAGATATGGTAGTTGATAGCGGTAAACAGCATCCCAATATCGTCAGAGAGATGGTGAAAAAGCGATGAACGATGTCATTATTATCGGAGCTGGACCAGCAGGTTTATCGGCCTCCATCTCTTGTGCTCGTTTTGGACTAAATGTACTTGTTATTGATGAATTTATGAAGCCTGGCGGAAGGTTACTCGGACAATTACATCAAGAACCTACTGGAGAATGGTGGAACGGAATAGAAGAATCAAAACGCCTTCACGAAGAAGCAAAATCACTTTCAGTTGATATTCGATGTGGTATTTCCGTCTATAATTTAGATAAAGATGAAAGTTCTTGGTACGTACATACGAATATCGGTACGTTAGAAGCACCGTTCATTTTACTTGCTACTGGTGCTGCTGAGTACTCTATTCCCCTTCCTGGTTGGACACTTCCAGGAGTTATGTCAATCGGGGCAGCCCAAGTAATGACAAATGTACATCGCGTTCAAGTTGGGCGAAAAGGAATAATTATTGGTGCTAACATTTTGTCATTCGCTATTTTAAATGAATTACAATTAGCGGGAATTAAAGTGGAACATATCGTACTTCCTGAAAAAAGTGAATTAAGTCAAAAGGCTGGTGAACCAGAAGAAGTTTTAAACTCTCTATTACATGCTGCACACCTTGCCCCGTCACCTTTATTACGTATAGGTAGTCGATTGATGAAATATAATTGGGCGAAACAAGCTGGATTAAACTTCTATCCAAATAGCGGTATGAAAATAAATGGTACACCCCTTCACCTTCGAAAAGTAGCTCTTGAAATTATCGGTACAGATCAAGTTGAAGGTGTACGCGTTGCTAATATTGATACGAAAGGAAACATCTTAACTGGATCGGAACAAATATATGAGGCAGACTTCGTTTGTATTGCCGGCGGCTTATACCCTCTTGCTGAGTTAGCTGCTGTAGCTGGTTGTCCTTTCCGTTACATTCCGGAATTAGGTGGGCATGTTCCTCTTCATTCCGAAGCGATGGAAACCCCTCTTCCCGGTTTATTTGTTGCCGGTAATATAACTGGTATTGAAAGCGGGAAAATCGCAATGGCACAAGGAACTGTTGCTGGATATTCAATTGTACAACAAGCAAATACAAAATCTCATTCGGTTGAAAAACACTTGCAACAAGCGATCCAACATGTACATACCGTGCGACAGCAAGCTGCCATTCAATTTAACCCGATGATTGATGACGGTAGACGGAAAATGAATGAAATTTGGCGTGATTATTCCCTGGCATATGCACATACTAAAAAGAGCTGCTGAGATTACTCTCAACAGCTCTTTTTTCTACTCTTCTGAGTTATTAAATTTCGCTAATGCGTAAATGCCTTCTTCATCGTCTAATTCAAGTTGTAATCTTGCTGCAAATGAATTGACATTATATTCTCTGTCAAGCAGTAAGCGTAGTGCTTCGATTAAGTTCGCTTGAATTAAAATTTGTTTACGACCATTTACCTCTACTTCAGCAGAGAAACCATAGTCATCGTCATACATTAGTTCAACTAAAACTTCTTCTGGACCGACTTGTCTTTTTTCAGCGATATATACGCAAAGTGCATTGATAAGTTCTTGTTCAGAAATTTTTATTGTTTCCATGCTACTTCATCTTCCTTTTTCTTACGTTGATCTTTGAAGTATTTAAATGCACGAACTGCTAACATTACGATACCAGCCATTACTAACATATTTACCATAAACGCTAATACAGAACCAAGAGCTCCCATATTTGCAAATAAGCTACCCATTAGTAAACCACCAAGACCACCTAGTAATAAACCTTTCATAAAGCTTCCTTTATTACTTTTTGGTGCTGTGTTTGTTGCTTTTGTTTTTGAATCTGTTGTTGTTTTTTGTGAATTCACGTTATTATCTTTTTTGTTCAAATCAACTTTTGACTTTTGACCAGAACTTGGTGTGTATGATTTTTTACCAGATTTGTAACTCTTCGCTGCTGCGTGATCTACAAACATGAAGCTACTAGCTCCAAAGATAACCATGAATGCTGTCATGACTGCTACAAGTTTTTTCAACATATTATATCCATTCTCCTTTTATATAGATATATGTGAAATCTACCTTTCTAGTAAATTCAGAATGATAGATTTGTTTTTAAAAACATTTTAAAGGTTCTTATGAACTTATTATATGAACTTTTGTCGAAATATGCAAGTATTATTTACTTACGACAGTTTGGTGACAAAGGAAAAATTAAGCAAAACAGAATTGACTTTAAATGCAACAAAACATATTATAGGTTCATAAGAACTTTTTATTATTTTTGGAGGTGAAAAGATGGAAACATTTCATCTCACACGAAACGAAATGGCTACCCTTCTTCTATCATTAAGAGGATGGAATACGAAAAAGCCTCTCGGTATTTTACAAGAAGCGTGGGCAAAGTCACATAAAAAAGATATTGAAAGCGGACAAAGCGTAACTGCTTTTATTACTACCGCACTTTCACCTATTTTTGAAAAACTGATTAAAATTGACGATACAGACGTCGGTTTTTCATTAAATGAAATAGTTGCGCTTGGAAATCAAATTGAAAATACAAGTTTCTCAGTAACGGCCATGCAAAACTGGGTAAAACGAGATATTAAAGAAATGATTGGCTCTCCTCAAAAAGGGAAAAAATATTCAATTGAACAAGCTGCCTTACTATTCATTGTCGAAGATTTAAAAACAGCACTTGATTTTGAATCCATTCGTAAGCTATTACGCCTTATCGTAAATGACCCAGCCGATCGAAGTGATGACTTAATCAATCCTGTTCATTTATATGGAGCATACTCTTCTCTATTTGAAGAACTCAATCAAGGGAACTGCTTACAACTAAATGCAACAGATACAATCCATACAATTGAAAACATCGTAAAAGAAAGAGCTGACAAAATTGCAAGCAAGTTCGATCAGGTTAATAACGAGCAACGTGAAGCGATTCGTAATGCGATTATTATTGCCACATTATCTGTTCATACCGCTTATGTACAAATGTTAGCAAAACGCTACGTAACAGCAACTTTATTTTTACAAAATTTAGAAGTGAAACCGTAAAAATAGGAGCAGAAATGCTTCTATTTTTTTATAACGAAAACAAGCATCAACCTGTTACATACTTAGAACAGGTTGATGCTTGTTTCTCTAGATATTAATTATAAAAAACCATAATCGCCTATTATTAATTCAAAAATGATCATTTCATTCTATTATATTTCGAACAAGTTTTCTCGATAAATTTAATCCCTTCATCTTTGTAACTCTTTATAAATTTCGATTTGAGCTCTTGAGCTATTAGCAAAACTTAACCAACCCTGTCTCACATTACAAATGTTTTCAGTTACCAAAAGTTCAACTATATCTAGATGTGAAACATTCGTTATTATCGATTTATTTATACCATTAACTTTAGCCCCTGACATATACTTAGCAATCTCAGGATTTAATGCGAAAGCAAAATCAATTACAGTAGCACCTTGCGGTAAGTTCACGGAATCTAACTTAGGAGTAAATGCAACAATATTATCTTGGAATAGTTCATACGATACTAAATCATAAAATTCAATCGCATCTTGAGTTACTAGATCATTTGTCTTAATAAAATGATCCATCAATTTATGAATTATATTTTGCATCTCCTTATCAGTTAAACTTTTTGTAAGTACATGAAATACTCCTTTATCTCGTATCTCTTGATTTATTTTTGTTTCAATACATATCACTATTTCATGGTTATTGATCACCACTTTGGTCTTTAAGTATCTGTTTAATACATCACTTTCAATTGCTATATTATCTTCAAATTGATATGGAATTGGTTGGTATAGTTGATGTATAACTCCTAATATTTTATAACAGTCTAAATTATTTGAGGTCGTGATAATTATTTTTGACACTGCTGTAATGGCTTGAATATCTTGGAGACGAGAATAAGCTGTATAAATAGGGCTTACTTCATAGTCCACTTCAAATATTAAAGTTCGATTCAGAAAATTATTTATATCTAACATAATATTTTGAGACAAATCCTCTAATAACTTAACATAATTTTGTAAAAGAATACTCATTCCCTTATATTTAGAATGGTTAAGATAATAAAAACCTAAATCTTCTAACTCGTGTTGAACATGTAATAGCCCTAATCTTTTACAAATCGGAGCAAAAATTTTGAGTGTTTCATTTGCATAAGGAACTTGTTTCTTTACAGCTTTCACCTGTAAAGTTCTCATATTATGTAGACGATCTATCACTTTTATAATAGCTACTCTTATATCTCCTTGCGTAGCTAACAATAATTTCTTTAAATTTATTGCTTCATACTCTTCTTTATTAGAGATTTGTTTTTTATCAATTTTAGTTAACCCTTCTACAATATCAGCCACTTTTTTACCGAATATATCACGTATATACTCAATTGTATAATCTGTATCCTCCACCACATCATGTAGTAATGCTGCAACTAAAGTTATTATATCTGCCTTACAATCTAACAAAATTTCTGTAACTGCAAATGGATGAGTAATATACGGCTCACCGGAAACGCGAAATTGTCCTTCATGTGCTTTCTCAGAAACTAATATAGCTTTATGTAATTGTTCGATTTCTGCTTTATGTAGATATGAGGCCTTTTCTAATAATGCTTTTTTCATATTTTCACCTTCATCACGTTAATTTTCTATAAAATTTTATTAACATTATAATTCGTTATTAGAAAGTGAAGTACCTGTCTAGGTGATAAGAGAATATTTATGTTTTCATTCTCCTTGAATTATTTTTATATTTTTGAACCTATAAGCCAACCTTTGAAATACTTTTGTTTTTATCAACCGAATCATATCTCTATCCCAAATAGAAAATAGTCCATAAATTTGATTCTTATTTTGCATACATTACTCTTCCCACTTTGTAAATTAAAAGCCCATAACATTATCATTTATATATGAGAAATTTTTAATATTTTTTTCATTATCTCTTCATGAAAACTGAACTTATATGCTTTACTATAATACTTATCAGAGACATAAAAGAATTGAAATAGCAATCCCCTATATAAATAAGGTATAATCTACATATAGTGAACCTTTTATATCGTTAAGTAAAGGGGCATATATTCAAAAATACATAAACTAGAAGGTGCAACAATGGTAAGTAGTTTTATTCACTCAGTATTAACGTTTTTTGAAGGATTAGGTTATTGGGGCATTATGCTTGGACTTATGATTGAGATTATTCCGAGTGAAATCGTCCTTGCTTATGCAGGTTATTTAGTATTCAATGGTAGTATCTCATTTATAGGCGCAGTTATATTCGGTACAATTGGCGGTGTTATTGCCCAAATCTTTATTTATTGGCTTGGACGATACGGTGGACGTCCTATATTAGAACGTTACGGTAAATATATTTTCATTCATAAAAAACATATAGATGCAGCTGAAGATTGGTTTAATCGGTACGGAACTGGCGTAATTTTCACTGCTCGCTTCATTCCGGTAGTACGCCATGCAATTTCAATTCCTGCTGGTATTACAAAAATGTCATTCCTACGTTTCACTACATTAACAGCACTCGCAATCATCCCTTGGTCTATTATTTTCATTTATTTAGGCGAAAAACTAGGTGAGAATTGGGAGAATATTAACGATGTTGCTGGACCATATGTGAAATCGTTCGCAATTGGCGGCGTCATACTTATTCTTTTATACTTCGTCATTAAAAAATGGACAAAAAAGCGTAAAAATCTTGCGTAAAAATATAAATAAAAACCGCTATACATTCATTACGAATGTTAGCGGTTTTTATTATATATTAGAAATTGCATTATTTCTTCTTTGTGCTTTAAGTCATGTTGAATGAGTGATGAAAAGTAATTATTTAATTTCAATTTTTTAGTGCCAAATTGGTAGAAATTATAAAAATATTTGGTTGGAACTCGCTCAATTTCATCCACTAACTGTTTACGAGTAACGCTAAATTGATTTAATAGTTCTTCTTTTGAAATACCAGATCTCGCATATTTAATTGCTCCCTTATTCATTTCCTCAACATCTATTGGAACATTTGGTACAGATTGTTCACTTATAAAGTATGGAATTCTATCCTTTATTAAAAACACATCCCAAACGATAAAATGTGAAATCACATCTGCAATTCCCCATGAGCCATTTTTAAATGGTTGAAACCATATATCATCCGATACTCCCTTCAATGTTTGACACCATTTTATTAAATTTAACTTTTCTTCTACAATATTTTCCTTCTTCATTACTCATTCCTTTCTCGCGCTTATAATTCATTCATATTAATATTTTCTAGAAATTGTATAAAAGACCTCCATAATTATGCGGATAAGCAACCTTTCACTCATTGATTTCGTATATTATCTCAAAAAGGAGTGATTCCCCTATGCATTGGCAACAAAAAATACAATACTTAATCGGACGCCCTATCGGCATTTCCTTCATGAACGGGCAAGGTACTTCTGGTGTATTATGTTCAGCACATGATGGTCAATTATATGTATATGAATACCTTTATCAAGCTCAATTCGCAATGAAGCATTATGATTTTAGACAAATTCAAGATATACATGCCTTCCCGAATTGCCCACATCAAAATACTCTATACTAAAAAAGGAACAGCTTATAGCCGTTCCTTTTTCTCCACACTTATTTCTCAGTATAAAAGTTTTGTACTGCCTCATCAAAGTAAATCCAGCCTTTCCAACCTAAATGAATTGTATCTTTTAAGAAATACTTATCATATTCATGGCCAGAGAAATCAACTACTGGGTATCCTGCTTTCTCAACTTGCTCTCGGACTTTTTTATAATATACTTCACGGCGTTCTTTTGGGAAGCCAGCGTAATCATACCACGGTCCGTTTACAGGTACAGAAATAAAGAGTGGTTTGACATTTTTCTCTTTAAAAATATTTAAAACCATTTGTAAGTCATCATATTCAGGTGATTCTTCATACGATTCGTTTGCTCTAAAGTTTTTTAAACCTTTTAATTTTTTCTTTAAATTATGTTTATAGTAATACGGATTTTCAATTCCGAATGTGTTTGTAGTAGATTCCGTTTTCCCTTCTTCCTCTGCATGTTTACGTGCATCTACCCAAGAAATTGAACGTAATCCCATATTTGTTTTTTCTTTCATCGGTTCAATCTTAAATAAAGAGTTAAATAAATCTCTATGATCTAAAATATTTCGATGCATATAAGCAAGTGGTTTGACTAAACCTGCTTTTATGTTATGTTTCGTATCATTATACACAATACCTTCTAATGAATTTTTTAATATATCATCTTTTTGAACAACTTTATAGTCTAATAGTCGTTTCGCAATTTGCTTCTTCATTTCAACACTTATCTCATCATTAAAAATAAAATGATATGCTTGTTGTTTGGAGAAATTGTTAGTAAAATCCCCTTGTGATACCCCAGTCTTTGTAAACCATTGTGGGGATAAGACAAAGACTACTTTTTTACCTTCTAGCTCATCCATTGTAGACGTCATATTTAATATATGAGCTAAACTTTGCGTACCGCCAATCCCGATTAAATATGGTGTAAAACCTGCCGGATTTACTTTAAAGTAATTAGATGGGTGATATGCATCCATACGTAAAAATTCAGATGAACCATACATCGGTAAATACTGCGAATTCTCTAACATTTTTTGCTGTAAGAAAACACTTTGTAATTTTTCTTTTTGTAAGGAAGTTGCCGCATCTTCTACTTTCTTATCACTAATAAGTGATACTAAACTTTTTGATGGAATGAGTATGATAATGAAAAAAAGCACACACGCTAAAATTATCGGGCCAAAAGCATGCTTCATTTTCATCGTCTCTTCCTCTTTCTATCGCTATTAAATTGTAACCCTTGTTTTTGACACGCCATCATTTCTCTCCTTTTTCTCTATACATGTTCCATTCTATTTATCTATTATATACATGTATGTATTTCTTTCCTTGTTCTATTCAGTCCTATAGAAATAGCACAAGAAAATGTTTCCATAGAAACACGTTAATTATACAAGATTCTACATAAATTTCACACTGGAATTTTACTAATAATTTTATTATTAAGACATGAAAAAACATATAAAATGTCTATAATTCATCAGGAGCTATATTAAATTCAAAATAAGATAAGGTACGTCTACTATAATCAACATCATGAGTATATGTAAAACCTAACTTTCGTAAAAGATTTTTCGAATTGTCATTTGCTATTTTCACCCTAGCAATTATTCTTTTTACATCCATCGTCTCTTTTGCATATTGAATAGAAGCCCCTGCTGCTTCTGACGCATATCCATTTCCCCAATACTCCGGATCAAGTAGATACATAATCTCTATTTCATCAGTTTCATCCACTTTTCTTAAACCACAATGTCCTAAAAGCTTTCCTGTTTCACTATTGAATAACAACCATACACCGAAATTATACTGTTCCCAATGTAATATAAGCTTACTAATATAATCATTTGCTTCTTCTTTTGACATTCCTCTTGATTTAGCAAGCCATTTGCCAACAGCTTCTTTCTTTAATATGTTATAAAATTGATCAACATATTCTATAGTTGGTTTTCTCATGAACAATCTTTTTGTACATACTACTTCCTTTTCTTCAAACATAAACATCATTCCCCTCCAAATGCTTAATACAGACTAGTAAATTATACCACGGACTATTTCTCTAACTTTAAATAAGAAAAACAGACTATCACACATGTGAAGTCTGTTTTTCCATACTTTTATTTTTGTACATCTGCCCATTTTAAACTTGTTGCCGGACCGAATTGATGTACATACAAATCTTTCACATATGGTTTTTGTAAGTATGATAATCCGCGCTGGAATACTGGTGCTATTACTGCATCATCTAGCAGCATTTTTTCCGCATCTTGCATTGCTTTCCAACGAGCTGTCTCATCATTACCTAATTCTGTTTTAATCTTCTTAATTAACGCGTCATATTCCGGATTTGCATATTCTGTATTGTTTACACTGCTTCCAGAAAGGAATACTTCTAAATAAGTCATTGGATCTGGATAATCCGGCAACCAACGTGATAACGACATTTCATATTCTTTCTTCTTCTCTAACGCCAGTTTTTGCGTATGTGGTTGTAATTTTACATTTACTTTTAAGCCTGGTAAGTTTTTCTCTAGCTCTTCTTTAATGTATTCTCCTACTTTTTTGAAGTTTTCTAAGTCATAGTTTAATAACTCAAGCGTCACTTCATTTGTACCTGTTTCTTGCTTCGCCTTTTCCCAATATTCTTTCGCCTGTTTTACATCTGTCTTATTAAACTCACCAGCCGTACTTCTAAAGTCTTTTTTATCTGGACCTTTTAAAAATCCTTTTGGCACGTAATAGTTTGCAGCTACCGAACCATCATTTAAAAATGAAGTTGCAAGCCCTTTCTTATCAAACACTGTACTTAGCGCGAGCCTTGCATTTTTATTTTTAAGAATCGGTACATTTTCATTGAATCGGAAGAAGTACATAACCGGATCTGTATACTGTTTTAGTTCTTTATTATTTTTATATTTATCTACGAATTCTGTTGAAATGACAGCTCTATCAACTTTATCTGTTTCATATAAATTTACCGCGGTTGAAATTTCTTTAACGATTTGATAATTTACTTCATCAAGCTTCACTTCTTTTTTATCCCAATACTTATCGTTTTTCTTCATTGTAAAACTCGCTTCATGCTTCCAATCAGATAATGTAAACGGCCCATTATATACCGCTTTATTTGCTTCTAATCCGTATTTATCCCCTTGTTCTTTCGCATATTTTTCATTAATTGGATAGAAAGACGGTAAAATAAGTAGTTTCGTAAAATAAGGTACAGGATGTTCTAACTCTACTACGAACGTTTTATCATCCTTCGCTTTCACTCCTAATTCCTCTAGCCCTAGTTGTTTCTTATTTATTTTCTCCGCATTTTTCACATCGTACGCAATATATGCATATTGAGAAGCTGTATCCGGATTAATAAGCTGCTTCCAAGCGTATACGTAATCTTGTGCTGTTACTGGATCTCCATTAGACCATTTCGCATCACGCAAGTGGAATGTATAAGTTTTTCCATCTTGACTCACTTCATATTTTTGTGCTCCAGCTTCAATCAGTTCATCATTTTTCGATAAACGGAATAATCCTTCCATTACGTTATTCAAAACGTTAAACGATACCGCATCTGTTACTTTCCCTGAATTTAACGACGGAATTTCACCCGTTTCTAGTAACTGTAATACTTTCTTCTCATCTTTCGGCTTTGTCGTTGTTTTTTCTTTTGCGCAGCCAACTAAAAATGAAGAAACTAAGAGTGTACTAACTAATGAGTAACGAACAACTTTTTTCATTTGAAAACCCCCTTTATTTTTTAAGGTAAGTAACGACGAGCACCAGCGTATTCTTCTATATATCCTGGTGTATTTAGCGGTATAATCTCTACTGATCTTTCAGCTCTCGGTGAGTGAATCATATTTCCATCACCAATATACATAGCAACATGGTGAACACTACCTTTTCCTTGATCATGTGCGAAGAAAATTAAATCTCCTTTTTGTAAGTTTTCTTTATCAACCGCAACTCCATTTCTCGATTGCGGACCAGAATCTCGCGGAATAGTAATACCGTGCGATTTATAAATTGTATGTGTAAATCCAGAGCAATCAAATCCAAAACCACTTGTACCAGCCCATATATATGGTAATCCTAAAAACATCTTCCCTGTGTTTATTAAATCATCAGCCGCCGGAGTTGGAATATCATTTTGAGAGCGATAAACCGTTCCATCATTTTTTCGTAGCCAAGCTTTTTGCCCATTTGGTAACAACACGCGGTATGAAATTGTATCTTCACTAAGTAGTGGCAGTCGCGTATTATAGCTCACTTCAAGCGATTTATGTTTTTCAGAAGGATTTATATATAAAATGGCTGTCGGTTTCGTTACTAAAACGAAAGGTTCGTTTGTTTTATCTGCAAATTCTTGATTAAATGTTAACTGTTTTTCAGGCATCCAACCTGGATAACCTTCTTCATTACGTGGTGTTGGCTGACCATGGACTAGCACTTTCACCCAGTCCCCTTTTTTATCAACAACCGTTACTTCTTGACCTAATAACGCTTGCGTTTCTAATTTATTTGCATTTGTTAACCAAAGCTTCTCATCAAGCGTCATTGATTTCGTCCACTTCCACAAATCAACTGGATTTGTAGCACTCGGTACATCAATTGGCCGTAATGAATCAGGTGCAGTCCAAAGTGTTGCAGCAGATACATCGATAAATGCTTTACTATCCTTCTTCTCTTCGGCATGTGCTGATGTAAACGATGAAAATATAAATAAAGTTGTTAAAAACGCAGTTCCTACTCTTTTCATACATATCCCCCTTAAAAGATAGTTTACTAATCTCTTCTCCTAAGATTTACTATTCACTGTCGATTGAAGGTTTACCTTTGACCCTGAATACGTCATTCCTTCCGGTTCTTCCATTAACCAAAGTGGTGCATCTAGATCGAAGTAATGAATATTAGGATGTGCCGCAGCTAAATGGGCTACAGCGCTAACGGAAGTGGAAGATTCCATCATACTACCAACCATACATTTTATACCCGCTGTTTCAGCGATATCTGCAATACGCCACGCTTCACGTATGCCACCACATTTCATTAATTTAATATTGAGTAAGTCTGCATATCCTCCTTGAACAATTTTCAATGCATCACTCGCTGAAAATATGCTTTCATCTGCCATAATGGGCGTTTGCACATGGTCTTTGACGTACTTTAATCCATCCCAATCTTTCGCATGAACAGGTTGTTCAATAAATTCGATATTTAAATTACGATTTTCCATCTCTTTAATAATCGTAACCGCTTCTTTTGGATTCCACCCTTGATTTGCATCTAATCGTAACGTCGTATTTTTTGGTACATTATTTCGAATCGCTTCAATACGTTCTAAATCTAAATGAGCGGATTTCCCCACTTTGATTTTTAAAGTTTGAAATCCTTTTTCTACATGTTGCTTTGCCTCTTTTGCCATAACGAAAGGCTCATCTACACTCACCGTAATGTCTGTGTGAATTTCTTTCTTCCCGCCTAATAATGCGTAAAGTGGAACGTTTTGATATTGACAATACACATCATATAAAGCGATATCTACTGCTGCTTTCGCACTTGGGTTTCCAATACAACTCATTTGAATGTGCTGTAGTAACTGTTGAAACTGAATGATATCTTGACCAATTAAACAGGAACGCATCGGTCCTAAAATTGCTGCTTCAATCCCGTTAGCAAAATCACCCGTAATAACTGGTGTTGCGGCTGCTGCCCCCTTGCCAACAATTCCTTCATCTGTATGAATATATACATCTATACTTTCTATTTCGGTTACAGTACGAAGCGCCGTTTTAAACGGTGTATGAAGATTTACATGCCTACGAATTACTTTTACATCAGTAATTTTCATATTGTTCATCCTTTCGTTCTCTGACAAAGTAGATCATTAATTCCCAATTTTTTTGGAGCAATAAATCTCCTCTTTCACTTACCTTTCATGCAAGAAATTAATGTGAAATAAAAAAATCCAGCCATAAGAAGATTCTTACGGCTGGATTTTGTCTAGGAATGGGTAGACAAAGCAGCGATTTGATTATATTTTTTCTGTGCATCTTTTAATGCTACAAGAAGTGCTTTTTGAGACGAACCAAAGTATCTATTTTTTATTTCTGTTACCAATAGTGGATCATTAATATTTTTATGTAGAAACAAATATTTAACAAATTGTGATGTTAATGCAATTGTCGCTGAGCAATCTGCATCTACAATTTCCCCTGTTTCCTTAACAAGTACAAATGCTACAAAATAACTTTTGAACTTTTCGGTAATAGGATTATTTTGAGGTGCTTTCGCATCCCCTACGACATAAATTGTATTTGAAGCGTACACAGCTATCTTCCTTTCTAATACGGGATAACGGTTTTCTTAATTGTCGTATGAGCGATAAACTCAACGTTGATCAAGAAATGTATCCGCTTACCTTGTATTATAATACAATTGACAGAATTTTAACAACATTTATTTCGGTATATATTCCATAATTATGAAAATAGTTCAAACTCTTCATTTTTACAATATGTGATTGTTTCTTGTACCATGCCATCCTTATACATGAAAAAACAGCTAGCAATCGCTAACTGTTCTATTACATTACTTCGGCAACACAAATATAGTTTCATTTGACTTAGAAAATTGATATTCTTTTCTCGCAAACTTCAAAATTTCTTCCTCATCGTCTGTTAAATTTTCTATGTTAGTCTTTAAAGAAGTCTTATCTTTCTTTAAAGAAACCAATTGCTTTTTTTGATTCGTTATTGTATCTTTTTTTTCTACGATTATTTCTTGTTGTTTCGTTAAAATAAATTGAACGTACAAAGTAGCCGCCGCAATAAATATAAACATGAATATAAATCGCCTTAATTTTTTCTTATTAACTGCTCGATTTTCATTAGACTGTGATAGTTGTTGTTGTATATTAGGAACATTTATTCGCTTGAGTTTCCTCATTATGAAATCCCCCTAACACATATATTTTCACTACCATCGGCATGATCTCTTACTAACTGTAATTCTATTCTTATAAAATAAGCTCCTTCACAAAAATATCTCACAAATTAACCAATTAAAGATAGCATTCGACGACATTTCCATATTTGCATTGCATTTTTTTATGTATGCTGCCATAAAATAGTAGTTCCTGTTATTCTTTTTCTACTATTGTAGAAGAGTTTTTTTACATACGAAATTTCTCCTCGTTTTCACATGATTCAAGGAGAAAAAAGATGCATTTTCGTACATTCGATAAAACTGGAATTACTGATTCAGAATTAGAAGTTGGACCATAGATCAACTCTAAAGGCAATTACCTATATACATTCAATATAAAAAAGCCCAAATTGGGCTTTTTTATTTTACAAATCTATATCATATTCCATACTTTTCGCTGTTTCCTCAGCAACCTCCACACCTAACAAATTTTTCACAATATGAAATGACATGTTAATACCAGCTGAAATACCTGCCGATGTTATAATGTGTCCTGCATCTACAAATTTTACATTCTCCATTACTTCTACACCGGGAAAATCTTTTTTGAAAGTTTGAATACTAGCCCAATGCGTTGTTGCTTGTAACCCTTCCAGTAAACCAGCTTTCGCGAGTAATAGCGCTCCAGTACAAACTGAAGTCATTAGCTTTACTTCTTTCATTTGCTGTCGAATCCAATTTATTATAGTTTCATTTTTCACTTCATTTTCCCTAACGCCTTTACCACCTGGAATGAGTAAAATATCAACTGTTGGTAAATTTTCAATACTATAATCCGGCTGTACCTTTAATCCGTTTCTTGCTGTAATCATTTCTCCATTTTGGCTAACTGTATAAACAGTAAATGGTTTTTCTTCATCCGCTTCGGTTACAGAAAAAACTTCAAATGGTCCTGCAAAATCTAACACTTCTACATCATTAAATAAAAATATGCCTACGCTCCATTTATTTATCATACGTTCACTTCCGGTTTTAAATGATGTAAAAGGTAATCATATCCTTTTTCTAACGCAATATCATATGCTGTTTTTCCATCATTTTTCTTAATCGCTTTATTAGCTCCATTTTCAAGAAGTAGCATAACTATTTCTTCACTTCCTAATAATGCTGCTTCATGTAACCCTGTCCAACCGCCACTTTGTATAACATTTACATCCGACCCTTTTTCAATTAAGAAAGCAACAAGTTCACTTTGCTTATTCGCGATGGCAGCTTGCAAAGGTGTATTTTCATTTTCGTTTTTTGCTCTATTATGTATATCTGCTCCACTTTCTAAAAGAAAACTTGCTATCTCTTTTTGTCCAAAATAACCCGCTAAATGAAGGAGAGTCCAGCCATCGTCACTAAATTCGTTAACAGCACTTGGATTCGTTTTTATAAACTCCACCACTTCTTCCTTATTACCACTTATAACAGCTTGTACTATTGATTGTAAAATCCCCATAATAATCTCCTATCTTTCAAATATTTAAGCATACTCTTCTATATGTTCTATTGATTATGCTATTTTCCTGTAAATACAGAAGTTTACATAATAATATTATCTAACTGATTTCCATCTTTTGTTTTAAATATTAAAATTTTCTGTTAAGATAAAATGATCATGTTTAATACGGAGGAGAAATTATGTTACAAGTAATGCCTTTAAATAGTGAAGACTATGATTTAATTACAGCTGCTGAAAAAGTAATTGAAAAAAACTATAAATATGGTCGTCATCATATCGGTTCAGCTGTAAGAACTAAAACAGGTAATATTTATGCAGCAGTGCATGTTGAAGCGAATGTTGGAAGAATAACAGTGTGTGGTGAAGCTATGGCGATTGGAAAATCTATTTCAGAAGGCGATCATGAATTTGATACCATTGTAGCAGTTGCTCACCCACATCCTCATGAAGATATAGAAAAATGTTGGGTTGTTGCTCCGTGTGGTATGTGTCGAGAATTGATAAGTGATTATGGAAAGAATACGAATGTTATACTTTCTTATAATGGTAAACTTGTAAAATGTAACGTAATGGAATTATTACCTGAAAAGTATACAAGCGAAGTAGAATAATCATTCCTACTCTCAACATATCAAATAATATTATTCCAATAAAAAAACAATCCATTTTTAAAACAGATTGTTTTTTTATTTCTTTTTTATGCAGTTTATTTTATTTTTCTATTTTTAACACTTATAAAATTATCATTAACAAAAATGAATTCCAAATATTAAAGCACGCATTGTAGTACGTTTTTCATTTGAAAACAAAAACGATATTTCTCATTACATTTGAAAAAACTTATTATAAACCCTCTAAATTCAGCAGTCTTATCATACCAATCTATAACAATTCTGTCTTCTTCCCTTACCTGTTTCCTTTAACACATATGATTTTAAAACTAGCGCCGTTAATGAATCCGTTAATGTTTTATATGATAAATTAGATAATGCTAATAGATCGTTCGTATATAACATTCTATGCTTCTCTAATAATAATAGTACTAATCGTTCAGACGGTTTTAATGCCTCGTCACTTTCTAATATAAAGTCTATATTTTTCATTTCTCTATTTATTACTCCTTATATAAAAAAATACTTGCACCCCTAATTTAATATAAAAATACTACACAACAAAAATTGAAGTATATTAAAATAACATCGTTTTAAAACACTATTATACTATAACATAGAAAAAGCATTTCCCGAAATAGGAAATGCTTTTTCTATATCACTAATATGATACTTCCAAACCTTCATTATTTCTTAAACTCTTACCCGTACAATTCCCTCCTAATTTCTCTGGTCATCTAAAAGTATTTATAACAAATCAAGTTCTTTTAAAATGATTCAAATACAAACGGTTAGTCATTCTAAATGACTAACCGTCTTCCAGCTTCTTCTCAATTAATATGTTCTACCTTATATATTTCTTGCAATATGCGGCTTACTGTAATGACTTGTTCCACCGCCGCCTACTGCTACTTTTCCACCTTTTTCAAAAATTAATAATTTACTTGAACCATCAGCCAGAAGTACTATTACTTCAGCATTATTACTCGTTGCTAAATAAATTACATAACCACTTTTTGAAATACATGTTTCCCAATTCTCATCAAATTCTGATCTTACTACCCGGTTTGAATACACTTGATCTTCAATTCTACCTTGTTCTTCATTTTCCAATTAGATTCCTCTCCCTTCACTAAAATATCATTTATAATAAAATAACAGCCCTAATTAAAATAATGACTGACTTTAACATAAATAGTATATGTAATTAGTAGAAGAATGCTTGGACAATGCATATATAATAACCTGTAAGGGAATCACAACTAAAACAAGGGAGTCGATATAATATCGACCCCCTTGTTTACATACATAGTTCTTTATTTTTCGTTTCGCACAGCTTCAAAAGTAAACATTTGATTTGCATTTGACGGTTCTTTTTTATAAACATAGTCAGCGGAGCAAGTAATGTTAGAGAAACCTATACTTTCTAACAGAAGTTTAAACTCTTCTATTCCATACCAGCGCAGCGCGAAGCGTTGTAGTTCTGTTTGTACTAACTGTCCTTTACTCCATTTTTCATATTTTAAATAGGATAGAGTAACTTGGTTCAGCCAATCTATTTCAATTGATTTATTTTCTAATGTAATTCCGTCTCCGCTCGGCAAAGAAAAAGTCGATGTATGAATCTCTCCTGTTTTCCAGTCATGCGGAAGCATAATATCTACGATTAATCGCCCGCCTGGATTAAGATGTTCATAAAAACATTTCAATGCGTTTATAGAATCCGTTCGATTTTCAATTAAACAAAAAGATCCAGTAGGAATGATAATTGCCTCGTATTTATGTGGCAGTGCAAATTGTTGTAAACTTCCTTCATATAAATTAGGATGTAAACCTCTCTCTTTACATCGTACGCGGCACGATTCTAGCATTTCAGGTGAATAATCTATCCCATCTACTTTAAATCCAGACTCTAGAAGTGGAATGATGACACGCCCTGACCCTACCGCTGCTTCGAGAATTCTTCCGGTGCAATTTTTTAAACGTTCTTCGTAATACTCAATATCACCATTTAAAGAATAACCGACAGGCTTAGTGAAATCATAAAGTTCCGTGCAAAGTGTACTATAAAAACTAAACATTTATTTTCTCCTCCGTTTTTTACGTACGGAAGATTTTCTTTCAATTAATCTTCCTGTACCTTTATTTTCAATAAAAATTCGAAAGAGCTGACTGTCATAATAAATCACTCGCTTTCCATAGAATATAATTATATTCTATAATATTCCCTTCGAAATGAATATATAAAAATAAAAATTCAGACTTTTACCGAAAGGAGGCTACGATGAATTCATTAATTATATTTCTTTTACTCCTTTTTGCTTTAAATGCACTAATTTTCTTTATAGCAAAGAAGTATAAACGAATATGGAAAATAGCTAGTGGCATTTTCATACTTTCTTCTCCCGTTGTTTTCTTTGCCACTTTGCACATTATTGGTGAAAAAGTAGGAGATGGGGTTGCTGGAGGTTTTGCGGGGCTTACCTTTAGTGTCCTACTGATCATAAATGCCATTTTTTTATTTATCGTAAGCATTTTTGTATCTACCAATAAAAATTCACATTAAACTCCCTATTTCAAAATATAAAGAGCTTACTAGGCAGTAAGCTCTTTATCCATAACTCTTTATTTCACAATTGGCAATGTCACTTCACTTAATTTCACTGAAAGCTTCGTTCCCGCTTTCGGTCTAATTGTATAATCATAGTCACTAGCGAGTAAAACAACCCCTATTTGATGCCCCGCTTTAAATACGTAATCATCTGGCTGCATGTCCCATGTGAATGTATAATCCTTGCCTGGTTTAAGTGCTGTTGAATCTTTTATACTATTTAAGTTTTGTGGGTCCATCCAACCTCTCGTAACTATTTCAGGCTTTGCTCCGCCATAATCAACAAGTAATGCTGTTAAATTTGATACAGGACGATCAATATTTCCTGTAATTGAAATCTTTGGTGTCCCGCTTATTCTCATATCTTTTTGTAATACCGGCATTGTATACACTAATCGATTTGCTACTTCTAATTCTGGGTTTGCTATTAATTGATTTGATTTCAGTTTTGCATCATCTACGAATGAGAAAACTTTATTTGCAGAGCCCATACTTAATGGTAAATTAACTGCTTTGTTACTTAAATACATACGAACTTTTGAAGGCACAGCCGATGGATCCGGCCAGTTTTTTAATTTTTCCCAAGTTTTATTTTCACGTTGTACATCAACCATTGGTTCATTCATAATTCCATTTTCAATTCCATACAACCAATAATCGAGCCATTTATTTTGTGTTCTTTGCCAGTCATTCGTTGATGTCCCACCGTGTCCACCTTGATGTAACCACATTTTACGAGGAACATTATTTTCTCCAAGTGCATCCCACCATTGCGCGAACTGCTTCGTCTTAACATTCCAATCATTTAAGCCATGAACAACAAATACGCTTGCTTTTACATTTTTAGCATCTTTTACATAATTACGTTTATCCCAAAAATCATTATAATTACCAGTTTTCCGGTCCTGTCCAGCTGTTAGCTCTTTTATTACTTGTCCGCAAACTTCAGGATTTTCTCTTGTTAGTACTGCTTCTGCCATATTATCTGTATCTTCTCCTTGGTATCCACCTGGCGCAATGACTGCACCGTTTGCACGATAATAATCATACCAACTACTAATCGCTGCGATTGGAATAATTGTTTTTAACCCTTCAACACCAGTCGTCGCAACAGCATTCGGTAACGTACCATTATAAGATACTCCTGTCATACCTACATTTCCTGTTGACCAATCAGCTTTAACTTCCTCACCATTTTCTGTATATGCTTTCGCACGTCCATTTACCCAATCAATAACAGATTTTGTCCCTAATATTTCTTGCTCATCCCCAGTAGTTGGACATCCGTCTGATTTGCCAGTTCCGATACTTTCACCTAAAATGACTGCATAGCCTCTTGGCACATAATAATTGCCGTACGAACCAAGATTAACAGCTCCATACGGTTTGCCTTCATACGCATACAATTCTTCATCTACATTATATACAGGTACATCTTTTAAACCAGATCGATATGGGCTCATTTCATATATAACAGGAACTTTCACATTAGGATCTGTTTTTGGACGCATAACCTTTACTGATACACGATCCTTTTTTCCATCTCGATCACTATCAACTTCCGTCTCTACAAATAGATTTTCGATAATTGCTTCATCAAGCGAGTAAATCGGCTTTGTCATCCCATTTTCTAATTCGATCTTCGTATTTGATTGTAGTCCTTCTGAAACTTTCCCATTTAACTTTACGTCATTCTCATTTATGTGGTTTGTTTCTTTCTTGTCTGCATACGCAGTCATACTATAAACTCCTGATGTGACTGATAAAGATAAGATTGTTGATAATGTAATTGCTATTTTCTTTTTCCCCATAGTCTTTCCTCCCCATATATGTCTCCTTTTTACTATACAACAAAATTACTGAAAATTCAGTTTATATTTCGTGCAATAACTTGAAAAATTGGTAGAGCACCCTTTAAACGAGCTTTCGAAGTTATATATTCTGATTTACTACTCTCATATAATCAATAAAAAACATCGCCTAATAATAGACGATGTTTCTAATAGTATTTGAATTAGTCATTCTTCATATTAATATAAAATCGTATATCTCCCTCTATTGTAGAGACTCCATAATCAAAACCATGTCTTTCTAAAATACTTTTCACAATCGCTAAGCCTAGTCCTGTGCCGGAATGTTCTTTACTACGAGAAGATTCTAAGACATAAAAAGGTTCCCAAATTTTATTGATATCTTTTATATGTTCTACATTCATACCATTTTGAATTTGAAAATATACACTGTCATTTCGTTCTTCTAAAGTAATTTTTATATGTTGATTTGCTGTATATTTTATCGCATTAGATATTAAATTTTGAAACACCATTTTCATTTTATTTATATCTGCATAAATAATTGCATCGCCAACATTATAGTTCACATGCAAATCAATTTCTTTCGATTCCAGTTCAATCTTATGCTTATCTAATATACTTTGGACTAGTGATACGATAGGAAATTGTTCTTTTTGTAAAACATCTCTCTCTAGTTTAGCAAATCGTAATAACTCTTCAATTAAATTCGAAATGTGATCCGTTTGTTTAATAATAGTATCTATGTATGTACCATCATCTAAACCATCTTTTATTCCCATAGAATATGCTTTTACTAATGCGATTGGAGTTTTTAATTCATGCGTTACATCACCCATAAATCGTTTTAAATGTTCATTTCGATCTGTTAAATCTTCATGTGCCTCATGTAATTTATCACTCATGACATTAATACTAGTAGCTAATTCCCCTATTTCATCATTCGTTTTCACTTTCGCTCGTTCAAATTTCAAATTTGAAATTTCCTCTGCCACTTCACTTAATTCTTTCAATGGTCTAGTGATTGTTGTTGAAAGTATCCATACAAGTACGATAATGAGAAAAATCGTAATGCCTAAAATATACAAATAAAATGAATTTAATGTTTTGATTACTTCATTAGAATGTGCGATCGAAACCCCTACTAAAATCAACATATCGTCTTTCGCAATGTATTTCACAAAAAAGCTAGATTTCATCTTCTCTTGATCATATATTTTATTCGATTGCCCGAAGTGCTTTACTTTCGTTATTTCTTCTTTAGTAATCCAAAGTTTATTAAGCGCAACTCTTTTCCTTGAAAGTTGCATTCGTAATTCATCATTAATATGATCTTCTGAGTCTTTTATGGATGTATACGCAATCGTAACATTTCCTTCATTTTCAATGCTAGTAATTGCTTCATCCAGTTGTTTACTCGGTATGGACTGTATTTGTGCTGTTATACCTTCTAAGCTTTCTCGCGTTTTATAAATATTATATTTCGGTAAAAGATAGTTAATTAATAATAAAGAGATTGAAAAAATAAAAATAACAGTTAAAGAAATGCTGAAAAACAGCTTTTTTCCAAGTTTATTCACTCTGCTCCTCCAAACTATATCCTAGCCCGCGGTGAGTCTTTATAATATTTTCTCCTACTTTTTTACGTAATCTTCTTACATGTGTATCAACAGTTCGCTCTTCACCAAAATAGTCAAATCCCCATACGATATCTAACAATTTTTTGCGAGTTAAAATCATGCCTTTATGATTTAAAAAACACTTTATTAATTCTAGCTCTGTTTTTGTAATATCCAACTCTTTGTCATTTTTATAAACTTTATTTTTAGTGAAATCTATTTTCAAATCTTGAACTTGAATGACATCATCGTGCTGTATTAGCTTTTTCGCTCGCGTAATGAGTACGCCTGGATGAAATGGTTTTTTTACGTATTCATCTGCCCCGCTTTGAAGAACTGCTAATTCATCTTCACTTTCACTTTTCGCCGTAAGCATTAATACCTTTACGCTTGAATTCTTTTTTATTTCCTGACAAACAGTAATACCATTATGTTTCGGCATCATCCAATCTAAAATAGCTAAATCAATTTTTTCATCAAAAAATATTTGAAGTGCTTCCTCTCCATCTTTCGCTAATAAAACTTCGAAGCCTTCTTTCTCAAAATAAGCTTTTAAAATCCTTAACATATCTTGTTCATCATCTGCGATTAATACTCTCATGCATTATCCTCCATTGCTTTTAAACAAAAATCAATTGTATTATACAACTTCTTTGTTACATCAATGTGACAGAAAAATATTTGATCCTTTTAAGGGTATAGTAAGGACGAGGTGTTGTATTATGATTAAAAAAATTGGGGTCATTACTCTTCTTTGTTTCTTATTATCAACAAATGCGCTCGCAAATACTAATCAACAAATTGAAGTATTTGATTGTCAAAAAGAAATGGTCGTCCAAAAACAATCTTTAGATCCAGCTATTCAAAAAGAAGCTGTTCAATATGCTAAATCCATTACTGGCCCATTTAAAAACTTAAACGTCGTTCCAAAAGATGGTCATATGATAAAAATCCCTTTATCTAAACCAGTTTCTATCACAAATCAATGGTTACATACAACAATTGATGAAGTACTTATTCTCCTCCCGCTTAATCAAAAACCTTATATTATGCTTTACGATGATGAAAACAACCCGCATTTTTATTATGTGAAAGGTGATCCGAAAGGATTATTGAAAGCAATGAATGTTAAATTATAATGTAAGAAAGATCCCATAAATATCATTTGTGGGATCTTTCTTTATCAGTTAGCAACTGCATTTTCATTTAAAAAATGAATAACCTGTCTTTTATGATGGTTATCATGCTCTATAAATTCTTTAATAATATATATAAGAGAATACGGCGTTCCAGTATGAGGACAGTGTGATACTCCATTGGCTGTTAAAGGTTTCTTTAGTTTTTCATCATGCAGTAATCTAAGTTCTTTTACGAGTAACTCTCTTTTAGCTTTTGCTTCTTCAAGAAGTCTCATCTTAGATATTCCTGATTTAGCATAATTAGATGCTAGTTTATTATATGTATCAAAATCAGGAAACTCCATACCTTGTCCTTCTCGCACTGATGATAATGTCTCACGTAATAGATAGTCATCCCAGTTCATAATATGAGATACGATCTCACCAACAGTCCATTTCCCCTCTGATATTGGTGCCACCCACAATTCCTCTTTCATACCTTTCAATGTATTTATCCAAATTGAATATTCATTGAAATCATTAATAATTTTATTTTCTCTCATTATCCAATTCCCCATTCTAATAGTAGATTCATATAAATTATACCACCCATCCACCTAAAAATAGAACAAAAGTTCCGATAGAAGAGATAAATAATAATTAACTACATCCTTTTATATATGTACACATAATGACTCGCTCCTACATATTTTGTCCCTTTCACAAATCCACTTGAAGTATAAAATTTGTCTCCCTGTTCTGTATCTGTATGCAAGACAACAGTATTAAAATATTTTTTCGCATCGCTTAAAATTCGCAATAACAGTAACCTCCCTACTCCTTTCCTTCGGTATTCTTTTGCAATATAAAATCTCCTTACCCTACCAATCTTATTGTTTTCTGTATATGGATCCTCATTTACCCCTCCTATTCCAATTAACTTTTCCCCTTGAAAAATACCATATAAACATTCACCAGTTTTATTAAACGTGTTTATTTTATTTTCATATTCACTTATAAGTCTTATTAGGAAATGAAATCCTTCTTCTTTGCTTTCTTGGACAAGATAATCGTGTTCATATATCATTAAATCTTCTATTTGTTGTATATGTATATCTTTCAATTGATTTCCCCCTTAATTTGAAAATACATAAAAATGCTCAAGAATCATTTATTCTGAGCATTTTTATGATTGTTACTTTATTCAATTCGTAACATGCTTATTCTTTACTTCAGACAATATCCCCTTCAACTCCAATAAATCATCTATTACTATATCCGCCTGAGCAAGTTCATCTTCTTGTGCAAAATCAAAATTACATCCAATCGCAATCAAACCATTATCTTTCGCTGCACGTATATCAGATAAACGGTCTCCAACTACAGCTGCTTCTTTTATATCATATTTGTTTAAAATACTTTTTACTAAGTCGCTTTTATTAAGTGAGTTTATTTGTTCAATACTAAATGTTTCAGTAACCCATTGGTCTAAATCATAATAAGATACGATTGCTCGTAAATATTCAGTTAAACCATTGCTAGCAATATATATTGAACAATTATTTTCTTTTATATATGTAAAAATTTCTTTTACATTCGGGTATAAAGCACCGTTTCCATTCTTAATATTTTCAATTAATCTTTCTAAAAAATATGCATCTGTTTGTTCTCTTACTTCAAGAGAATGATCTGGTAATAAAGCTTCCCAAACCTTCGGTAACGGAACACCCATAATTTCACGGTATTTATCAATAGGTGTTACCGTATCCCAAAATTGTAATGAACGCAAATGATCAAAAGTATCATCTAACGATAATTCTAAAATTTTATCTGTTTGAAATAACGTTCCGTCCATATCAAAAATTAATGCTTGTAACATTTCATTCTCTCCTTTTGAACTATAAGTATGACTCGATATCTTTTTCAGCATCTCAACGATAATTTCTGAACAATAATTTGCGGCAGTTCTTGCGAAATCATCATAGGAAACTTGAGCTTCATCGTCTGCACTGTCAGAAATACATCGTATAACGAGAAACGGTATATCATTTATGTGTGCAACATGTCCAATTGCTGCGCCTTCCATTTCTGTACAATGTGGTGCATAATCGTCTATTAATTTCGCTTTTAGTTTTGAATCCTCAACAAAACATTCACCGCTGACGATTCTTCCTTCATGAACTTCCATATGTAAATTACTACTATCGCATGCAATACGTGCTAACTCTACTAATTCCTTACTTGCGACAAATTCTTCTTGGAACGGGAATAAGTTTTTCATTTGAGTTTTACTTACATCATGATGGGTAACATTCGTTGAAATAACGATATCACCAACTTTTACATCTGGGTGTAACCCTCCAGCAACACCCGTATTGATGATAGCATCTACATCAAATTTATGAATTAATGTTTGCGTACATGCCGCTGCATTTACCTTCCCTACACCAGAACGTGTAATAATTACTTCTGTTCCCATGAATTCGCCAATGTAAAAGGGCATTCCCGCAATCGTGTGTTCCTCTTGTATAGCTAGTTTTTCTAAAAGTAAGTCTATTTCAATTTGCATTGCTCCGATAATGCCGATTCTGTTCATGAATGTAGTCTCCTTTTTTACTTATAAGTCTGCCAACATTTTTTGTAAGACACCGTAATTTTTAGCTATCCAACTCATTTCATCCGCAAAACGTGAAGGTGGTACACTATGCTGATCCATATTAGCTTGAATCCACCATGTACTCTCCATATACCAAAGCATTTGAATTGCCCGAACAATACTCCCTACTGGAATGTCTAATTTATTACGGTATCCCGCTAAAAATGATGCAACTAGACTCTTATTTAATACTCCATCATGTAAGGCACGAGATATAACCGCACGCCCAATATCTAATTCGACATAATCATAATCCATCCGATCAAAATCTAGAATTGCTGAGACTTCATCGTTATGGAATAAGAAATTATCTACCCATAGATCACGGTGCACCCATCCTTTTTTACTATTATAAAATTGATCTATATTTACTAATTGTGTTGCTTCTTGCTGTAATTTTATATGGGAGAGAATATGTTCTTTTCCTAGCTGTTCTGCTTCTCTCCTTTTATTTTCCCAATGTTTCAACCTTTCCTCTTTAGTAGGTGGAACAAATTTAGGTTTTTCTCCTTCTATTAAAGAGCCATCATTTAACAAATCATGCATTTGGCCTATTGCCTTACCAAGAGAGTGGATTTCCTTTTCATTCAATTTTCCTGGTGAAATTAGATTACCTTCTTTATGTTCTAAAACTATATATCTTTCATTATTTTTTGATATATGCATTACATTATTTTTATAAGTTAGGAGCTTTGGACAACTTATACCATTATTATGTAGTCTTTGCTGTTGTTGTAATGCTTGTATTAAAAGCTCTTGGTTATACATTTTGTACCGTTCTTTATTATATTGCTTTAATACAAAAGATCCTGCATCCGTTTCGAGTTTCCACTTCAAATTTAGCCAACCACGATGAATAGGTATTGCATTTCGAATTTTAAATTCAAATAAAGTTTCACACTCTACTTTCAGCTCTTGAAAAATCATTGCAGCTTTTTTATTACATAATGGCTCAACCATCTTACTTATCCTTTCTTAACTTGGAGTTCTTTACATCAGTTGCAAATATTCATCAATATCTTTAGAAATTTGTTTATAAGCTTTATCCCAGAATGTATAACTTGTTATATCTATTTCAAAATGTTTTTTCATAAGCTCTTCCACTGGAGATTTTCCTGTTTCTCGTAAAAACTCTTTATATTTTGAATGAAAAGTACTTTTACTTTCTTGAGCTATTTCTAATAAACTAAAACTAGCTAAATACCCAAATGTATATGGATAATTATAGAAAGGAACATCTGCAATATAAAATTGAACATATTTCATCCAAACAAACGGCTGATATTCTAATAATGCATTCCCGTATGCTTTTTCTTGCGCTACTATAGATAATTTCTCAATTTCATCAGCACTTAAGGGGTCTTCTTTACATTTTTCATAAAAATTCTTTTCAAATTCAAATGATGCTCGAATTGCCATTACATAATTAAAACAGTTTCTTATTTTCCAACTAAGTAATGACTTTTTCATATCTATATTATCTGTTGTTTGAATTAAATAGTTTATAAGCACAGTTTCAAAGAAAATAGACGCCGATTCAGCCGTACTCATTGGCAAAAAATCATCTAAAAAAGAAGTAGATTGCTCAAAACTCATATTATAAAAATGCCAAGCATGTCCTAGTTCGTGCGCAAGTACTCTTACACTATCAATACTTCCGTCATAACGCATAGAGATTCGTGATTCTTTTTCACTGAAAAAAGGAGCACAAAATCCACCAGGTGGTTTATTATCTCTCGGTTCCGCATCCACCCATCCACTCTCTATTGCATTCCGTGCAAATTCTGCTAATTCTTTATCTATATGTTCAAACGCATCGTATATGTTTTGAACTGCTACTGAAAAAGGGATATGAACCTCATTATTCTCCTTTACGGTCATAAGTTCATGCCATGTAATCGAAGCTTTCCCCTTCTTATACACGTTTAAAGCACTTACTAATGTATCAAGATTTTCTTCTGTCGCATTCCACATTTGTAATAATACAGTTTCAGAAATACCATTCGCATGTAGAGATTGCGTTAAAATCTCTCTATCTTCTAATTCATTACTCTTTGTATTACGCAATTTCCCTATTTGATTTAATACAGTAGCAAAGATTTCTTTTTCCTTATATAAAGCACCTGTTAATAACTCGAATACTTCTAATCTTTCCTTTTCATTATCACTATTCATTGCAATATTATTTGCTTGGCCGAATGATACTTGCTTATTATTGTGCTCTATTTCTATCTTATTTCTCAATTGTATGTACATATTTTCCCATGCATGAAGTTCATCTTTTATCAACTTAATATTTATATTATCGGAAGTTGCCACTTCACTTTGTTGTATTACTTGCTGCACTTCCCTTTTCAGATCTTTTACTGTAGCAGTCAATATAGTAAGATCAGATGAAACACTTTCTTCAGCAGATTGACAATACAAATAGTATTCTGCTTTTTCAATAGCTTGTATAAGTTTTGAAAGAATCTCTATATCTTTTGTCACATAATATCGTTCTTTCAACCCCAATATTGGAGTTAGAATATCCTCAATTGGATACAATCGATCTAAATCCCACTTAGCAATTTCATGCATTTTTATAGCCGCCTCCTATTTTTACAAATAGTTACAGATATTTCTCCCCTCACAATTATAAATGAAATGTAAAAATTTTAATATCTTTAAATATTTAGATTCCTATAAACGCATTCTTATTTATATTCTTTTCCTCTGCTACTAAAACGCACATAACATAAACATATGAATGCTACGGCTACTGGAATCAGTATTACTCCTCCAATAAAAGGGTAAACAACTAAACAACATATAAAAGCTACGATAGAAAAAATTTTACCTAACCTATTCTTTATTAATTTCATACCAGCCGCAGTACCGACTATATATGTTACAATTCCTAACGAATTTGGTATTAATACAATTTTATCTATACTAATATGAAAAATAAAACTTATTAATAAACCTATTATTGCAATGCAACCAACAACTTTTACTGCATTTGTTGGTGTTTCTCTTTTTTTATTAATATGTGCTAAATAACGAGGTGACACTTCTTCTTTTCCTAGTGAATAACCTAAGCGCCCCATACTTGCAATAAATGCATTTGTCGTCCCTAAACAAATGATAAAAGCTACAAATCCAATTAGCCATGCAAATTGGTCGCCTAATGTTTGCTTTATTACAAGCACGAGAGCTGTAGTATTATCAGCATTAATATGATAGGATTTCGTTCCAATTACTGATAATGCAATACCAATATATAAAACTCCAATAATAAAAATGGCAAATGTCGTTGATAAAATAATATTTCTTTTTCTAGGTGTTTTAAATTCTGGAGCTAAACTTGCAATAGCTTCCCAACCGAAAAAAGACCAAAAAATTAATAAAGATGCATCTAAAATTGGATTTACTTCTTGCATAGAAATATGTACATTTATATTGTTCATTTCAATATAAGGTAGCGAACTAATAATTGTTACGATTAAGATAAATAAAGTTAATACACCAATACATACTTGAAATAATCCACTCATTTTTAACCCGTATAAATTGAAACCAATTGAAACACTTAAAATAATAAGCGCTATAACGTACGAAAAATGTGATGATAAAGCAAACACTTTCACTATATACATTCCACCAGTCATTGAGACAACGATTTGCCCAACGCTACCCGCAATAAAAAAACACCAGCCTATAATAGCACCTATATTTTTACCGAAAGCCTTTTCTGAAAAAGTCGCAATTCCACCTGCACTCGGATGTTCAATCGACAAAAATGCAAATGTGAATGCAAGTGGAATACTAAGTAATATCATAACAAGCCAAGAAACAATCGCATTCCCTTCTGCTACACTTGCTGTCATACCAGGTAATATAAGAATTCCCGATCCTAAAACCGCTCCGACGTATAAGGCTGTTCCCTTTGTAATAGAAATTGTTTCATCAAAATGATTAGACATTACATGCACCTCCATTTATATTTTAATTATAGAAAGTTATCAGTCTATTCAATATACAAAAGTGTATGTAATTTAACATAAGGTTTTATATTATGTATTTATTCAAGAAATTTACTTTCAATTTTGCAAAGGAGCATAATTCATGGATGAAATTGATAAAAAAATAACCCTATTATTA
Organism: Bacillus sp. HY001; assembly: GCF_007558965.1. NCBI lineage: Bacteria > Bacillati > Bacillota > Bacilli > Caryophanales > Bacillaceae > Bacillus > Bacillus sp. HY001. The sequence continues at coordinate 62,275 of NZ_VLTE01000004.1, forward strand.
CAAGAGGATGCCAGAATGACAATTACAGAAATGACCGAACACTTACACCTCAGTCGCCCTAGTGTCACAGAAAGACTAAAGAGATTACAAGATACTGGAATAATTGAAAAATATACCGCACGGATATCGTTAGATGCAGTTGGAAAATCAATTCAAGCATTTTTAAGAATTGAAAATCTAAAAATTCCTTGTAAAAAATTCGAGAAAAAAATCTACGAAGAATATAGAATACTCGAATGTCATCGAGTAACAGGTGAAAGTAGCTATTACTTAAAAGTAGCAGTTCACTCTATGAAGGAATTAGAGGAATTAATTGATATTGTTATACCATTTGGAACAGTCAAAACTTCGATGATTTTATCTTCACCGATACCATATCGACCAATTATTACTGATTAATAAGAAAAAAGGATTGATCAAAAGATCAATCCTTTACTCTACCTCATTTAAGAAGAACAATGTTAACGCACCAGGTCCTGTATGCGCACCAATTGCAGCTCCAATTGTATTTACGATAAATACTTCACAGCCAAATCTTTCTGTAATTAATCCTTTTAATGCTTCAGCTGTTTCTAAGTCATCACCGTGGGTCATAGCGATTGTTTGATCTTTAAGATCTTTTCCGCGCTCTTCCATAATATCTACAATTCGGCTTAGTACTTTCTTTTTCCCTCTTACCTTTTCAAGTGGTACAAGTTTTCCTTCTTCTACGTTTAAGATTGGTTTAATGTTTAGTAAACCACCGATAAAACCAGCTACTTTACTTAAACGCCCACCTCTCACTAAGTACTGTAAGTCAGCTACAGTGAAGATATGTTCTATATGGTTCATTAGAAAATCGACACGTTTTAAAATATCTTCTTTTGATGCGCCGTCTTTCGCCATTTTAGCCGCTTCTAATACGACAAGCCCTTGACCAAGCGAAGCACATTTCGTATCAATAATTTCTAAATCTAAATCTGCATATGTTTCTTTCACTTCTTCTTTAATAACAACTGACGATTGATATGTACCAGATAGTTCAGATGAAAAAGCTAAATATATACAAGGATTACCTTCTTTTGCATAAGAAACAAATTTTTCTTGGAAAGTTTCAAGTGATGGTAATGACGTTCTATAAACTGCGCCTTCTCTCATGTTTTGCAATAATGTAACTGAATCTAATGTAACTCCATCTAAATACTCTGTTTCTGCTTCATCATAAACACGGAGTGGAATTAAATCAATATCATATGCTTGCAGCAATTCTACCGGTAAATCCGCTGCACTATCCGTAATGATTTTAACACCCATTTTTAAACCTCTATTCTGTTATAAATATAAAAAATATAAAATAAAAATAGTACTTTTAAATTATATACGTAAAACTTAAATGAAGAAAGGAAAAGACTTTATATTGTATGCACTATTCTTCAAAACTTGAACTGTTAATAAAAATAATGCCATTTTAACCACTTTTTTATTTTTTCTATAACACGAATAATTTTGTGAGTTTTTGTATTTCATTCTTTAATTTTATTTAATCATTTTAAATTTATACTGTTTAAGGTTTAAAAACCAAATCCAATAAGGAAGCAGCTTATAAATTTCAAAAAAATAACTGAACTTTATTTTCCATCACATTGTTTGTTTACCTAAATAATTTAGTGATGTTGAATACTAGTCCAGTTATGATAAATATTTATAGCCTGTACTATATTCACCTCTAATAAACACTGTATCAAAAAAAGAGGTGAAACATTTTATAAAATGTTTAATTTAACTAGTAAAGCTAATAGAATTTGGAGAAGAATTTGAACATTTACCGCAATGTCTGTATCCGTAGTCGTAACTGAAACATTTCTAGAATTTCTAATAACAGTTTCTTGTTTATTAACTTGTTTAATAGATGATTTTTGAAACAATTCTTGTGCTACACGGTCAGCTTTTTCACTATCTGCTATAGAAATACTTATTATAACCACAATAGCTGCTTGTAAAGCTGCTTGAATAGATAAAGCAGCTTTTGTATCTGTAGTAGTAACTTCTACATCTGCTGAATCAACAATTATAATAGATTCTTCAGAAATTTGATAAGTTTTACTTTCTTGCGCAGCTGCTTCTGAAATGCTAGCATTTTTAAAAGACGGATGAGGATTTGAGGAATCTAATGCACTCCACTTTTTGTTTTCATCTGAATGACATGTTTTGTCCATACGTTCACCCCCTTTCAATCTAAATAATTATTAACTTGTGATTGTATTTCAGAAACAATACTTTTAATTTGCTGCTTTTTTTCTGGTGATAAATTTTTTATTCTTTCTTCATTTATCCCATGCCTATTAAAAATATCTGAGAGTAAAAGGTCTATGATTATATTTTTTTGATCCTTATCAAACTTAAAGGAAGAAGATTTGTTTAAATCATCCATTTACAATATTCACTCCAATCAATTTTTTATAAAAATTCCAAGTAACTACCAGCATTATATGTAATTTAATAAAAATTGCTTGGACAAGTAACTTAATCTTTTATTTTCACTTCTTTTTACCAATAAAATCAAAGAGCTGACTTCTAAAAAGAAGACAGCTTCACTTCACATACATATAATTTTCATTTACTGTTAAATAATGTATTTCACCTTTACTATTTTGTAGTTTTCCATACTTACTTTCCCATTAATCTTAAATATTAATTCAGTCAAAATAAAAAATCCAAGCTTGTACTACATATTACAACAAAATATATTTACTTAGAGTTAACCTTTAAAACTAAATATAAACAGGTTAGACACTTTATAAAATGTTTAGTTTAACTAATAAAGCTAATAAAATTTGAAGGAGAATTTGAATATTCACTGCAATATCTGTATCAGTAGTTGTTACAGTTACGTTTCTGGAATTTTTAATAAATGTTTTTTGTCTATTAATTTGTTTAATAGATGATTTTTGAAATAATTCTTGTGTTATTTTATCTGCTTTTTCACTATCTGCTATAGAAATACTTACTACAACCACAATAGCTGCTTGTAATGCCGCTTGGATAGAAAGCGCAGCTTTTGTATCTGTAGTAGTAACTTGTACATCTGCTGAATCAACTATTTCAATATATTCCTCAGAAATTTGATCGATTTCATCTGTTTGTATAGCTTCCTCTAAAAAATTTGCATTTTTACTAAATGAATAAGAATTTAATGATTCGCAATCCTCTTTCTTTGGTTCGCAATCCTCTTTCTTTGGTTCACAATCCTCTTTCTTTGGTTCACAATCCTCTTTCTTTGGTTCGCAATCCTCTTTTTTCGGCTCACAATCCTCTTTTTTTAGCTTAGGAACTCGTTTTTTCGGCTCACAATCCCGATTTAATGGATCCCGGTTTTTCTTTCTTCTACAAACTTCACATTCACACATAAAATCACCCCTTTTAGTCATAAAAATTAGCAATATTAAAATATTGACTAACTACTAGCATCTTATGTATTTTTTAAAATTTTGTTTGGACAAGTAACTTAATCTTCTATTTTATTTCTTCTTCTTTTTTTAATAAAAGAAAGCTGCCTTTTAATAGGAAGGCAGCTTTCTTTGTGACTAATCTAGACTAGATTTCATACAATATAATTGTTCCTTTCTTATAACCTGAGCTCTTCACTTTAGTTATAAAAATGTGAGTATATTCTATAACCCTTTTCAGGAATCATTCATAATTCATTTCTGAAAAGACACTTTATTTCGCTAAAAGGTGATTGCGGAAACAACCGCCTTTTTATTTTTAACAAAAATTTTTTATACAAAAAACACATAATTAAATACACTTAACTTCATATAATATATTGCATCCTCTCTTTTTAGAATGAGTAGTCGTTACTGAAGGGCACTTTTCGAAGTGCTCTTATATTTATGTCCCTTTTCCTTTTTCAGGAGGATTTTTCTCACTCAGGCATTTCCTTATTAGCTTTAATTAATACAGTAGCTACTAACACTATAAACTCTATACGCTTAAACAATAATGCGTTACCGCACACATGAACTACTATTCTTTTTGACTTTGTAACACTATATTCACAAGGTTATTTTCCTTTGCTTGGTGAAGCCATCATTTCACCCCCAACAAACCCACACCTTTAACTAATAACTTAAACAAATTTGCTATGACTAGGTTCTTTTGATATAGCATCTTATGTTCTATATAATGGAGATAGAGCTAGTATTCGGAGGGAGGATATATATGAAGATTCAACTAGCCACATCTAATGATCTAGAATGGATTAATAATCAATATGACTCAATAGGATTTGTACGAAGTGATTTAAATCGAGAGAAAGTCGCAATCATTACATACAACAATGAATATGCAGGTGTTGGACGTTTAGTCCAAATAGATGAAGATACTATTGAAATGGGTGGAATTTTTATTCTCCCTAAATTTAGAGGTCTACAATTAGCTGGGGAACTTGTTTCATTTTTAGTAGAAACTGTGAAGAAATTACAAGTACAACATGTATATTGTCTTCCTTTTGAGGAATTAGAAAACTTTTATAAGAAATATGGCTATACTGAGGTCGATACTACGAAAGAAGTAGTTCATCCAATTATTCTAAAAAAATATAATTGGTGTTTAGATCATTATGATAAGCATGTTTTATTATGTAAGCTGTAAGTGCGCCTAAAGAGAGCGTATATCAAAATATAAATTATTTCTCCCACTTAACTTAACTAAGAACCGTACTTTATTTGGTCACCATCAGCTTCTACAAGAGATACAATTACTACATACGTCTCCTTTTTCCCCCAACATTACATTCGTATAAAAGATCATTTTGTTTAAAGTTACCTTAAATCGTATTCCAATAAACCAATCAGAAGACGAATTCCTATATAATACAATTAAGTAATAAAAAGGAGCGTTATTCATGATAGATGTAATAAGACTCGTTATCTTTATTGTAGTTGCAATTGGTGCCATTATTAACATTTACCTAGAGTTTAAAAAACCTAAAAAAAGTATATTCTCAATCGTTTTTCTATCAGTACTCTTTATCGGAGCATCAGGTTTAATCAAAGATATTTTATCTAAACTTATATAGTTATTTGATTAAAAATTACTGTTCCGTCAATAATGTAAATAACATGATTGTATTTCTCCATTCTCCCTTGGAGAGGAGCAGTTAGCTTTTGCTAGCTGCTCTTTTATTTAAAACGAATTCAACTATTATCCACAAAATAAGTATCATACGCCTTATCAAAAACATATCCTAGCTTTTCAGCTAGTTTAGCAGATATAGTATTCGCTGCATCCCAGTTTGGATATATCTCTTTTTCTAAGCAGGCCAAGATTAACGCTGCACTAACTATAGTCGCCAACCCTTTTCTTCTATGATTGAGATCAGTCGCCACTTCGATTTCAATCCCATTATCATAAATGCTATATGATGATGCACCGCATACAACTGCTCCGTTGTACAAAATACTATACCCTATACCTCTGTTTAAATAATCTTCTACTGAATGAAATTGACTTGTAAAATCTTCAGAAACCTTATGTAATGTAGGGATATTTACAATATGTTCATCTATTCTTCGTAACTCGTATCCTTTTGGAAGCGCAGATATAAAAGATTGTAATTTTGAACGATCAAAAACTTCCGTATTACGTTTGAATTTATAGCGTAAAAACTTATCTATTTTTCTTTCGTAACATGTTTCTAGGCGTTTTTTCCACTCTTCACTATTTACGATTACTAACATTCTATCAGGAATGTTACGTATTAATTCTTCAGTTTCTTTCGCATTCGAATCCCCAGCGTAAAATGTAAAGATCCCTACCGTAACTTGCGCTACTGTTGGATCTTCAAGATCATTTACCCAAGCAGTGCCCATATGTCCTTGTAAATAAGAAAGTAAAACAACATTATTGAAATCCTCGAACATAGTAACTAATTTTTCTCTCGTATGTATATTCGCTTCATATATCATTCAAATTCCTTCTTTCATTAGAATCAATGTACCCCTACTTTTTCATAAGTCTGTTTATTCTACATATAAGCAAACTTCTACTAAACTTCATATTATTATAAATTATTCATAAATATAAAATTATTATAACATCTAATAATAAGTAAATGGCTGTCCTGTAACAAGGTTTACATATAATATACTTAATAATAATTCGCAATCTATAATCTTTTATTATGTAAAAACCCTCAACATTAGTTTAAGGGTTCATTTAAATACATATGTTATAACTCATTCTTATAAACAAATGATTCTGTTCCTCCGTTTTTATATACTTTAGTCACTTGAACAACTGATGTGTACGTATTATCATCATTCGATATCATCTTTTTCATCTCTTCTATCTCAGTATTACCAGCTCCACTCTCGATTTTCAAACAGTTCGAGATGTTAAGATATCCACTCGATGCGAAAAGAATAATAAACGTAAGATCTGGGAAATTAATGAACAGTATTCCAAACTTTACAGGATTCGCAACCGTATTAGATAAAACTAATCGAAAGTTTAATAGTTCAGGCACTTGAACAAAATCTTTAGAAACAATCGCTTCACCCATTATAGTAATTTGCTTTACGACATTCCCCATCTCATCTATAAACTCAGTACAACTAGGTGCATCAATTGTTTTTGCTTGTAGTGATACATTCAATTCAGGATTATGAAAGTCGAAAAAGAGTGTACTTCCCTCCGTTAAACATTGCGGACAAACATTTCCAAGTAGACTAAAATCCTCTTCAATAAATTTAACTTTCGTTTTACAACTACAAACTTTTCCTATTCGAATTGCATCAATCCTAGAACAATCTACAAAAATAACCTCATTATCCTCTTGTACGAAGGATACGATGCCATTCCTCTTATTAAATGAAAGAAAATAAGATACAACAATTTCGTTTCCGGCGATTACAATACTCTCAACTTTTGTAGAAGGCTCTAGATTTCGCAAAAATTCACAAATACTATTTTGGCAACATTGATAATTTCGTTTCGGCTCACAACCCACTTACACTCCATCCCTTCTCTATATATTTTATCTAATACATATAATATGAACGGCGTATAAAAAAGCTTGGACAATATAACTTTACGCTTGGAATATAATTACTTACTCATCACATTAATAATGAAATTACGTCAATAATGAGTAATAACACATAAATTCTCCTATAAATACATATAACAATTTCATCTTTCATGAAAAAAACGTTATAATAAGGTGTAGCCTCTACGATTACGTTATAAAGGAGAATAAAACAATGGCTAAAATTAAAGTATACCAAGCAAAAGAAGAAAATATGGAAGCAGTAAAAAACATCATTGATGTTGAGGAACAAAATCCAACTGCTGAAAACTTACAAAATCTATATGCATGTGTATTAGAAACAGAAGATATGGCATTGCCTGAATCATACATTGAAGAAGATATCTTAATTGATTCTATGGAAGTTATGGTTAACGCTTCTCAAAGCAAGCTAAGAGACTTAGGTGCATACGATGTAATCGAAGTTCAAAACAAAGGTAAGAAAACACAAGTTTTATTATTAGCAGACGAAGAATACGAAATTATCGAAGGCTAATCTAAATCCGTACATACGAAAAAGCTACTTTCCAATTGGAAAGTAGCTTTTTCATTACACTTTTGATGTTTCACTCTTTTTATTCGTTTGTTGTTTCTTAATTACCATGCGCTCATTTCCCATAAAGAAAATAAATACGAAGGCTAAACCTGCTGGTACTAATGCCCACATAAATGTTTGAACAATGGAGCTAGAAAGGGCGTCAATAATTTTATCTAATATTTGCGGCGGGATTTGAGATCTTGCCGATTCTGATAGGATAGCTCTTGAATCTCCTAAAGCGTTTGTATTCATTCCCCCGCTCATACCTTTAAATGCTTCTTCTAATTGATCTTGGAAACCTGTTCTTTGGATCATCCCGAAGATTGTAATACCTAGTGTCATTCCTAATGAACGAATGAAGTTACTCGTTGAAGTTGCTGATCCGCGCTGTTCCATACCGAAGTTGTGAATAGCTGCCATACTTAGTACAGAGAATGAGAAACCTACTCCAAAGCCAATAATAATCATATAAAGCGTTAGTAATATACGACTTGTTTCTGGCGTTAATGTGCTTAATAAAAATAGTCCAATTAGCATAATAACTGCAGAAATAATCATAATGTTTTTGTAGCTAAGCTTCGTCGTTAAAAATCCACCTAATTGCGCTGTTACGACTGATCCTAACATCATCGGTAAAAGTAATAATCCTGAGTTTGTTGCAGTGCCGCCGTATACACCTTGAATGAATAACGGTATGTATACAGTTGCTGACATAAATGCAGCACCGTAACATAATGCAATTATAGTACTCATTCCAAATAAACGTTGTTTAAACATTTCAAATGAAATAATCGGTTCCTCTACTTTACGTTCAAAAAAAATAAATGCAATAATTAAAATAGCGAATCCGCCAAATAAACTTAAAATAAAGCTAGAATCCCAATCATACTTTTGTCCGCCAAGCTCTAAAGCAAACATTAAACAAACTACTGCACCAACTAAAGTAATTGCACCAAACCAATCAATTTTTTGCTCTCTATGAACTCGTGATTCTTTATAAAAGAATGTAATAAAAATAAGTGCTAAAACGCCAAGCGGTAAGTTAATGTAAAATACCCAGTGCCAGCTAATGTAATCTGTAATATATGCACCAAGTAACGGACCAAAAATACTTGATAAACCAAATACTGCTCCGAATAATCCACCCATTTTCCCGCGTTTTTCAGGAGGGAAAATATCAAAAACAATAGTAAACGCGATCGGCACTAATGCCCCGCCGCCAATACCTTGAATGGCACGATAAATACCTAACTGTGTAATATTTTCAGCAGTACCACAAAGTGCCGAACCAATCATAAAGACGATTAAACCAAAAATAAAGAATCTTTTTCTACCATACATATCTGATAGTTTTCCGAATATCGGCATACCTGCCATTTCTGCAACCATATAGGCAGAAACGACCCATACAAAGTTTTCAAGGCCTCCTAAGTCACCAACGATCGTTCCCATTGCTGTTACGACAATGGTATTATCCATTGATGCCATTAAAATACCTAGCAATAAGCCCGCCACAACAAAGCCGAGCTTATTATTCTTCTCAACCATAACCTTGCTCTCCCTCGTACTACTTATATTTGTTTATGTTCTTTTACGACCGCATTACCTTTTTGGTTAAAACTAGTATGATATTCTACAACACTAATTTCACACCCTGGACCAATGGTAACGTTGTTTCCTCTTACTACTTCAGCGATAGTATGCTCTAAATAAATTTCATCTCCTTCAATGACAGACGTTTGGAGGCTTCCTGCGTGACTTGTAAATGGAATAAATCTCGCTTTTTTACGAACAGTAATCTTTTTACCGCCGATTTCTCTCACTTTACTTCCTTCATAACGAAGTGAAATTTCAATATTTTCAGCATTAAGTAATCCATCACTTTCAAGACCACCAGTTAGTGATAGTTCTTCAACTTCGATATCTCCTTTCACATTTAAAGCGCCTTTCACATCTACGAAATCACCAGTAAACTTCCCTTTAACTTCTATCATACCTCTTACTTTCGTTTTTTCAATATGAGCATCACTATTCATTTGTGTATTTCCGTATATTTTTACATATTCCGCAGTTACATTTCCTTGTACTTCACTATCTCCATACACGACATAATTTTTCACTTTCATATTTCCTTGTACATCACTCGTTCCGTACGTTTTAAATTCATTACAACTCATATCATTAGAAATCGTTCCTTCGCCGCGTATCTTCACTTTGTTATAATCCCCGCCTGCTGAACTACCAGAGCCATTGACAGTAAGACTATGTTGATGTTCCATATTACTTTTCCCCTCCCATTAAACCTGCTTAATTTCTTTTACATTTGCGCTTTTATCGACAGTCAGAACACCCGTATATTCAATGAGTTCAATCTCGCAGTTCGCTCCTACTGTCACATTGTTTCCTCTTACCGTTCTTATGTGAGCATAATCAATATCAATATTGTCACCTTCTAATAGTTCAGCCTCTAACTGCATACCAAATACTGATTTAAACAGTCTACTAAAAGTACTTAGTCTATGTTTTACTTTAATCGTTTGACCACCAATTTCTTTCGCTCGACATGTACCGTGAATATTAATATTTATTTCATCGGCGCTTAATAATCCACCAATTGTAAATTGGCCTTCTGAAGAAAAAGTATCCACTTCACAATTACCATCAATCGTCGCTTGACCATTGACTTTAAACTCTTCACCAGTTACATTTCCACCTATCGTACCTTTTCCTGCAATTTTCAAACTGTTCGCCTTCACATCTTGCGTAATTGTTGCTTTTCCATCAATGCGCATCGTTTCTGCATGAACTGTGCCATCGACTTTACCCGATCCACTAATTCTTGCATTGCTACTTTTCAAATTTCCAGTAACAGCACCGTAACCGTTACATTCAAACTGGTCACATTCAATATTTCCATTAACAGTCCCTTTTCCATTTAATTGCACTTTATGAAACTCGCCGCCATTCGATGAACCGTAACCATTTATAATCAAATTATCTGTACGCATACTTTCTCCTCCACTACAACAGTTTAGTTTTTAATGCTTCGGTATATTTCATAATCGCTTCGCGTAAAACAATTTTGGTTCCTTTTTCAAAAATTAAATCATCCACGTTTGAAACTAAGAAACATGTAGAAATCCCTAACTTTCGAACGATGATTAAATCACATGTTTTATGCTTAATCGCTTCATAATTTTCACGTAAAACTTGCAGGACCATTTTTCCTTCTTCTAAACTAATCTCTCCTGATTGTAGTAATTCTTCTAACATATACACATAAAGAATATCTACAAATTGAAACTCTGTTGTTTTATTCGTTTGTTCCATGAAGAATTGTAAAACTGGCTCTGATGCAATCCCTTTACGTAAGACGTCTTCCTTAGTTAATAGAATTTCTCTTACACTCGGTGAAAACATATTCGCTAGTTCATCAAGAGATAAATCTTCTTTCATCGTTTGGATTTTATCAATACGCTCTAATATCTTTTCTTTCGGAAAAAATGTCTCTTGACCCGTGAATGTTGACTTCCGTACAAACCAATCTTCCGGTATTAAATTTTTTCTTTTCCACCTATATAACTGTCCGTATGAAATACCGGTTAGTTCTAATAAATCTTTTTTTGAAATTAAATCTGTACTCAACTGTATAACACTCCTTCCTGATAACAATGTAACATAACACTGTTACGCTGTAAATAGACTTTTATCATAAGTAACGTAACAATGTGTAAAACACCCCTGTTTCACACAAAAAAACAGGGTTCTCACGCATCTTAAAAAATGCGTAAAACCCTTATATATCAACATGTAAACCATATTTCATAAAAATCAATCCACCCTTGTGAATTAATCATTATATTTTGTACTTTTTCGTGAGAAGTTACTTGTTGTTTGTTCCGGTATAAAGGAATAATATGAATTTGACGTAACAATGTACTCTCAATATCGCGTAACAATGTAACTCTTTTTTCTACTCGTTCTTGTTTAAAATACGGTGACAACGTTTTATGAAAGTCCACGCTGCTTTGCCCATGAATAAAGCTATTTTTTGTAAGAAACATATATAGCAGACTATCTTCAATTCGTTCACTAATAGTTGCACTATCATGCATCATATCAGCCTTTTGTATCGTACTGATTTCCAATAGCTCTTCTATTTCAAGAAAATTAGTTTCTACACGAATCCCGTACTTCGCACACTCTTTTTGTATCCATATTGCATCTTCTACGTGATCTCGTCCTGTAAACGTGTAGAGTTGCAACACTTCATATTGATACATACTCCTTTTAATTAAACTAGCAATATCTTCCTCAATTTCTACTATGCTTTCATTTGCTAATATTAGTTTCTTCGCTACTTCTCCACGTTCTCCGCTAAGTTCTTGAACAATTTTATCGCCATGAATAATTTTATATAACGCCTTTCGAAACAACTCATCTTGCATTGGCCCTTCTTTTACAAGATTGCACGTTACATATGTCACGTTCGATTCAAGCCGAGAAATTTCTTTATTATGTTTTTCTTTATCTTTATACTGCGCCTTTACTAACACGTCATATGTATTTACACTTTTCTCCACATTCAACAGTTCAATTCGGTCAAGGAAAGGTCTTTCGCGATAATATAAATCATGTGCTTCCAGTACAAATAAATTTGCATTCTTCTCTCGTAATGTAAAAGGCCCTGTACCAATGAAGTTTCCTGCTTCATCTTCATGAACGATAGAACACTGTTCTGCACTAAGCATATGTAAAAACATCCTATTTTCCGTATGTAATTGAATTTCAACAACATATTCATCCACTGCACGGACATTTTCAACATGTTGTAACATCCATGCGTGTGGGTTGCTTTCAGTTTTCATAAATCGATTCAATGAATGGATAACATCATGTGCAGTAAGTCGTTTTTCATTATGAAAATAAATGCCTTTTCTTAAATAAAATGTCCAAACCTTGTCAGCATTATTATATTCCCAGTGAAAAGCAAGCCTCGGTTCTATAGAATTTGTTTCCTCATTTACATATACGAGTGTATCAAAAATATGTTTAACCATATGACATTCTGAGCGCATTGTTGCGTAAACTGGATCTAAATTGATGTCCAGGTTCATTTGTACTTGCAAACGAAGTACGTCTTTTCTTCCTTCAGGTGTCCGTTCTATTTGATGACCAAATATGGAATCTACCCAAACTTTATACTCTTTCTTTACTGATGGAAATTGTGAGCTGTAGCGTTCTACAAATGAGATACCACTTTTCACATCTCCTTTTTTCGTTAGTTCTTTTCCTCTTTCTAAAATTAGTGGAATTGGTTGCTTTTGAAATATTAGTTTAGAACGATTCCCTCTTCCACGCCCTGGAAACCAAGTAATCCAACATAGTTCTTCTAATTTTTTTATTATTAATTTACTATTACGCTCCGTACAAAATAATGTTTCGGATATATTTTGCAAAGTTATTTCTAATTGTTCTCCTTCTTTTTCCCTTTTGCCATAGGCAATCCATAGTTCAATGTATTGATCTAAAATAAACATCATATTCCCCCTAAAAGGTGAAAAATACTCCTTATTCTTTCTACCCTTTTTCCAATTCTCCTTTCATCTTATCATTTCAATATGGAAAGGAGGAAATAATATTGAATCATCTCTTATTACGTTACAATAAACCAATCATCATTAGACTGTGCGGTGAATTATTAACTCGAACAACAGAATCAATGTTAGCTATCATTATGATTATTTATGTTAATAAGATGCTAAACGGTAATATTATGATGACTATGCTTATTTTCGGGTTACAACCGCTTTCGGACATTATATTTACACTTATTGCTGGAGGAGTAACTGATAAATATGGACGAAAGAAAATTATGTTACTCGGTTTACTACTGCAAGGAGTTGCAATCGGAAGCTTCATTTTTGCTCAATCTGTTTTTATATTTGCATTGTTATACGTCATAAATGGGGTGGGCCGTTCCTTATATATTCCCGCTCAACGGGCACAAATTGCTGATTTAACAAAACAAAAACAACAAGCAGAAATTTTTGCTCTTTTGCATACGATGGCTGCAATCGGTTCCGTGATTGGCCCTTTAATTGGTACTATTTTTTATCGAACTCACCCTGAATATGTATTTACGGTGCAAAGCATTGCACTTATAGTATATGCAGTCGTTATTTGGACGCAGCTTCCAGAAACCGCTCCAGCAATGACAAAACCAACACAAAAACTTGAAGTATCATCTCCAAAACAATTTGTACACAAACATTACACCGTTTTAGCACTGATGATTACTACACTTCCTATTAGCTTTTTTTATGCACAAACTGAGACAAATTATCTTATTTTCGTGAAACATACACTTCCGGATTTCGAACGCATAATCGTGTTTATTACAACATGCAAAGCTATTATGGAAATCACTCTACAAGTTTTTCTCGTGAAATGGTCTGAGCGATTTTCAATGGCGAAAATTATTCTTATTTCTTACACTTGCTATACAATAGCCGCCATTGGCTACGGGCTTTCAGAAATAATCGCTTCATTATTTTTCACATTACTCTTTTTAGTTATTGGGGAAAGTATCGCTTTAAACCATTTATTTCGATTCGTTTCAGAAATCGCTCCTACAGATAAACGTGGATTGTATTTTTCAATTTATGGATTACATTGGGATATATCTCGAACGTGCGGTCCTGTTATTGGTGCGGTTTTACTAAGTAAACTAAACGGTAGTATGCTATTTTATATTTGTGCTTGTTTCTTAGTAGTCGGAGGCATTATTCAAGCAATGTTTATTCAAAATATAGAACGTAATAAAATGAAAAAAGACCTTTCGGAGCATACTACTCATATTTTATAGGATGCTTTCTTTATAAAAAGAAGGATGTCACAAAAGTCTTGAGACTATTGTGACATCCTTTTTTATTACCCTGCCATTTTATTAATACTATCTTCTGGCGAAAATACCGAAATATGATTTACTTTACCAGTCGATTTTGGAATAATAAATTTTAACTCAAACTGATTGTTTACTTTATATACATATATTTTATCTTCCCCATTTACTTTAACTGAAGCTGGTTTTCCTAATGCTTTCTCTATTTCTTGTAATGTAATTGATTTTAGCTCAGCATGATAGGAGCGTACATCAAAAACTTGTGATCCTTTATTAAAACCGAAGGAAACATTTTTATTTGTAAAAGTTGCGTACATTCCGTTACCTGCTTGTTCCGTTTTATCTGCTTTCCCCCAAGCTTTTTCTATTTCTTCAATATCTCCTGTATGAGCTGCGAACGGAACGTTAGGTACTTTTCCTTCTTTCGCTAGTTCAAACAAATCTTTAACATAGTTAATTGATTTTTGATTTATTACTGTATCTTTCGTGCTTGAATCAGTCTTTGGTTTTGTTGATCCTTCATTATTTGATTTTGCATCAGGTTCTTTCTTTTCTTCAGCAGAGTTATTCTGATTGTCTTTACTATTTTCCGATGTCTGATTTGTTTCCTTTTTTTCGTCTGTCCCTTTACATGCTGCTAATGCAAATATGCATGTAAAAGCGAGAAATAACATAGCTATCTTTACATACAATTTCATACATTTCAGCCCCTTATTATAATCTTATTCATTTCGATAACCAATCCATTACACTACTTTTCAAGTTGTGTTTGTTCCAAAAAGTAAATGCTTCACTCTCACCTAATGCTTGCACAACATATTCTACAAAAGCTGTTCCTAAAAAATAACCGAGTCGGTTGTACCCAAAATATTGTCCGCCAGATAACCGGAACCACTCTTTCTCTTTATCAAACGTCCATCCTTCTATATAATCTTCCAAAAAACGTTTCTTTATATGTTCTTCATTTTCTATACAATATTGTAACCAACGTTCACCCTCATTGTCATATGAGTAATACACTGATTCATTTAAACCTTTCATAATTTGCTTTGATAAATATGTTGCGACACCTTCACGATACAAATTAACCGTCGCATCGGCCCACTCGGCTTCTCCCCAGTCCATTCCATCGTTTTGTAACATAACATTATGATATATATGTCCTATTTCGTGAGCGACGATTACACGAAGGTGATTTAAATCTTGAGATAATTTTTCTGCCGCAAAAAATATGTCACCAATAATTTCCCTTTCTACAAATGCATTAGAACCAAATCCTCCAACAAACAGATGAAACTTCATATTTACATCAAAGTTATATTTATAATGATATGCATTCGTTATTTCTTGAATAATAGTCGGTAACGCTTCTGCAATGATACGAATATCCTCTATTTTTTCAGGATATTGTTTAATAGCATTCGAAAGACGTTCTCTCGTTTTAGGACAATGATATTTAAAGTATTCATCAAATATCTCTGGATGCGAAGTAAAGTATTGATTAAGAACCTCTAATTCTACATCGTCACTTTCCCATAATTTTAAAAAATTCGGGATTGTATTATTTATCATTTTTCCCATCTCCTTAATATATCCCTTCTCGCCATTTACACTAAAATCCTCCCTTTAAACATAGAAAAAGCAACAAAGAAGGATGAGCCTTCCTTGTTGCTTTTTTGTTTAATCGAACCATCTATCACCATCAGAAATCCATTTACCATTATGTAAATCATAACATTCATCATAATCATGAAAACTAAAGTAAGAAGGTAATTCAACATTCATACCACCAGCTTTATTCCAGCATGTAGCAAACCATTCTACTATAACTTTCATTTCAATTTCAGATAACTTCTCATCATTTTTTTCGTAAAAATCCCAGAACTCATCAGTTCCTTCATAATAAACTTCATTAGCATCTCCATCCATTGAAAACATAACGATTGACAGTTCAAATGACTGAACAAAAGCAGTAAAATCTAATAAATCTATTTCTTTATAATAAGTAAACTGTGTTGTCGCTTTTAACCTTGCAATCAAATCAGAGGATTTTGTCTCGAGTCCTTTTATTAAAGAGTTTTTATAGTTCTCAATTGTAAACAAATACTTCACTTCCTATTCATAACATATAAATATACAAAAATTATAGCAAAGGTTTTGTATATTTTGCTTAAAAAATAAAAAAAGCTGCCCAAAAAGGGACAGCTTTACATATGTATTTTTACACTTCGATTGACTTACCATCTTCAACAATATGATATAGTAAGTGAGCTAAATGATGAATTGGGCCATACTCTTCCTCTTCCTCATCTGTTTCACCGTGGAATTCAAGATCATTTAAGTATAGTGCTAAAAATTGATAGTATAGTTTTAAATCAAATCCGTAGCACGCAGTTGGCTCTTCATGATCCCCTTCGTATTGTAACATTAAGTATTGATCATTACCTTCTGCATCTTCTGCGTCAAAGAATACGAAGAATCCAACGTTTGTATCTAAATCAAATAGATGACGAGTACCTTTTTCTGTTGCTTTATTGAAGTCCTCTTCACTTAATTTATGTACTGTTGTCGCTTTAGCATTATCTTCTTGATGGAAATTTACTGTAAATGTTTTCAATGCTGACACCTCCTGATTGTATAATACTAGCATAACATATAAAAAGGACTGCTTACAAATGTAAACAGTCCTTACATTCATTTTCGCATTGCTCGTAATAAGAAGCTTACGATGAAAATTAAAACGATCGCACCGATTAAAGCTGGAATAATTGCATATCCGCCAATGACTGGACCAAAACTACCAAGTAATTTCGAACCAATCCAAGAACCGATAATACCAGCAATAATATTACCAATTACACCACCAGGTACATCCTTTCCAGTAATTAAGCTCGCAAGCCATCCTAATATACCACCGACGATTAAAGACCAAATCATATGATAACCTCCTTTATATTTCACAGATCAAAATATAATTAGAAACAATTGCTTATCCTTAGTTATGTTACATTTTTCAGTAGTTATTCATACAGATCAACTATTAATTTATTTTAAAATAATGAACGACCTTTTTTTGACTTAGGATTGATGTTATTCGCATTACACATATTAAGGACAGTCAGGCTTTAATATTGTCCGCATAAACTCTTCTTTAAATGCAGGATAGTTAAAACCAACTGCAATTTTTTGAACAGGCCTATTATCAAATGTTGTCGGCTCAGCTATTTTTCTAAAGTCCGCCACACTTTGTCCTCTTGTTACGTCATTTGTCGTACTAATCCAAACTGCAGACTTTTTATATTCAAAAATTTCGTCATTTATAAAAGAAATGAACGGAAGTAAATCGTGAATTGGACTTCCAGCAATACCTGGGTATTCTTTTTTATAAAAGTTCTCATAATAAAAATCAATCATTGGTTTAATAAGCTTAGCCTGCCCTGTTCCTTCTTTATTAATAATATCCACCATTTCAGGAGTAATGAGGGCTCCTTGCGTTACATTTAACGGATAAATAGTCGCATTCTTTGCGTACTTCATCACAATATTTGCGGCGATTGGATCTCCATAAAAATTAGCTTCTGATACAGGAGTAACGTTACCTGGAAATAAAAAAGCACCGCCCATAATATAATACGAACATACCTTATCCATTACATTTGGATATAATAAAAATAACGTCGCCAATGTTGTTAATCGTCCTGTCGCTACGATAATAATATCTTCTGGACAAGGTTCAATTAATTTAATTACTTCACAAAAATTTTCCCGTTTACAAATCCTCATTTCAGGTGGAATAATAGGTCCTAAACCGTGATCCCCATGGATTTCAGGAAAGAACAAAGGCTCTTCAGCCGTCATCGGTCTTGCTGCACCTTCTATGATTTTTACTTCTGTAGCATAGTATCTTTCTAAAAAATACACATTTTCCGTTACAATTTCTCGCGATACATTCCCGTATTCAGCAACAATACCTATAATATCTAATTTACATGTTTTATTTGCATAAATTAATGCCACCGCATCGTCAATACCAAAGTCTCCAAAAAAGATGATTTTCTTATTAACTATCCTCACCCCTCTTTAGCATAATCTACTATTATTATTATGTGAAAAAGACAAGGCTGTGAAACGGTGCAAACTAAAAAAGCCGCCTATTTATTGGCGACTTCAATCTTTTTATAAGATAAATATGCTAGTACATTTTTACTTGAATCATATTTTGGATTATTTCCTTTTCTCGGTTCTCTCATATGTGTTTTTTCAAATCCAGGAATATCCGGCATTTTCTCCATAAATTCAAGCATTTCTTCTTCAGTTCCTTCAATACGTAAGCGAATCATTATTACATTTCCTCAATTCTCATATTCTCTGTACTAAGTATAACTTACTTTGAAAAGACTGCAAGAAATTTATCTTTTTAATGTCGCGCTTTTTTTACATACAAACAGTGCCATTTCAGTATAAAACGATATAATTTTATTATTTTCATATTCAATATTAAAGAATTCTTGCATTTCAACTGATGTTTTCATCATACATTCTGTTAGTTTCACGCGTTTCTGCAAAGGTACATTCATCATATCGCACCACCAGTCAAATTCAAATTTCTTGTCAAAAGTAAGACATGACTGCAATTGCAAACCGTTTTTTTCTAACAAGGTAATCCATTCTGTTTTTTTCAGCGCCCGTTCATGACTCGGATCCCTCTTTTTTTCTATAAAATTATAAAATGTATCAAATTCATTATTTTCCGGTGAAACATTATCTATTAAAATAAACAATCCGTTATCTTCTAACGTACGATTTACTTCATTTATAAACTGAGATGGATTCATAAAATGATGTGCTGCAATTCGGCACGTAATCGTATCAAAAGAACTATCTGTAAATGGTAAACTTTCAGCGTTTCCAGCGACAAAAGATACATTTTCATGTCCATTACTTATAATAAATTTTTTCGCACTCTCTAACATTTTTTCAGTTAAGTCTAAGGCAACTACTTCTTTAAAAAATGGAGCTAATACATTCGCAACATGTCCACCGCCAGTAGCGATATCAAGAAGACGATAATTATGACGAGACTCAACTTGTTGAACTACATATTGTAAATCCGGCCCTTTAGCATGAATTTTACTTTTCACATACTTTTCCGCATTATTACCAAACTGTTGTTTTACAAGCTCTTCTTTACTCATTTTATCATCTTCTTTCTATTGTTATTTGTACACGATTCAGATAACTAATAAGTTCTATTTCATATTTTCAATTCCTCTTTTAAACACATGACATTTAGTATTTTGAAAAAAATAATAAAAAACTGTAAGAATGTATCTCACAGTTTTCTAAGTATGCTAAAATCTATTTTTTAAATCTTTCTATATAGTTTCTTTTTCCCTTTTTTCATTTTCTGAAGTTATGCTACCAATAGCATCCGCCGTTACTTCCACCACAAATTCACAAATACCTACTACTACTTCTCCAATTACTTCATCCATCTTTTAACCCCCTTATTTTATGTAACTTATTTGTAGTATATATGGGAGTGATTGTTTTTAACTATCAGAAAACGTGACAACAACATTACAGTTTTGTAAGCTTTTTAAAATTTTTTAGCTTCTATCCTTTGAAACTTCAAGTATGATTCACAAGCATATAGGCCATCATAATATTAGGTAAGTTCCAATTCTGCTAGAGGAGGCGTGTAAAATATACTACGTAAAATTAATTAAAGGTCAATCATTCTATGCTTTTGATCATCGCTTCTTAATGTCTGAAGAAGAAAAGGTTTCCGAGAAAGTTTATAATTACTTACGTCGTAACGAATTTTTCGAAGTACGTAAAGAAGAATATTCTGCTTAATTAAAAAAGCATTAAGAATATCTCACTTAATTGTGATATATTCTTAATGCCCCCATATAATCCCCCTCATTTCAACAATTGTGCTCCATTCTCTTAAAATATTCTATTATTTGTCCAAGCTATTTTATCGTAAATTTCATATTTTAGCATATGAGGAGGTGACGAATATGACTCATATCATTGATTATCAAGCTACTCAACCTTTAAGTAAAACTGGTGAAATAACTTTTGTAATTCCAGCTTCTCCAGATAGAGCAATTCTTGCAAATTTGAAATTAAAAATTTCAAAAAGAGACGCAGGTAATAATCGTGTTGAATTAATTGCTACAGTTGGAGTTGAAGGTATAACTGAGATTTCACAAGTTTTATTCCGAATTTTCCGTGATAATGTTGAAATTTTCAATACACAAGTAGGTATTGAATCAACAGATTCTGAACAATTCTACGCTCAAACATTTCAAGCTATAGATCAAGATTTAAACTGTGGAACTCATGTATATTCATTAACTGTAGAAAATCTTACTAGTGGTGCAAGTGCCGAAATTGTTGGTCCATTTTCTTTTAGCGGCTTAGCTATTGGACAAAATCGTAAATGTTGCTAGCTAAATCTAATATTTAATTTTATACTTGAGAGAAGCGAGACGTAGTATGTACGTTCTTGCTTTTTTATATGTATCCTTACTTTCAATAGACACTTCATCATAAATTCCCCACATTTTCATTGCTTATTTCATCAACTAACAAATCATCTATTTGACAAATCAAAAAGATTGAAATCCACTCATGAAACACGTAATATAGACTCTGACTCTAAAAAAGTTCGTTAATAAAAATACATAAAATAAGGAGGTTTTATATACGAGTTTTTCATTTTAAAAGACGGAGAGGTTTTACATTATGTGGCGTAATAAAAATGTTTGGATTGTGTTAATTGGGGAGTTTATTGCTGGTCTAGGGTTATGGCTTGGTATTCTTGGCAACCTTGAATTTATGCAAAAATATGTCCCTTCTGATTTCATGAAATCAGTTATATTATTTATCGGATTATTAGCAGGTGTTCTAGTTGGTCCTATGGCAGGTCGTGTCATTGATCAGTATGAAAAGAAAAAAGTTCTTCTTTACGCTGGATTCGGTCGTGTTATTAGTGTTATCTTTATGTTTTTCGCAATCCAATTTGAAAGTATCGCCTTTATGATTGCATTTATGGTTGCTCTTCAAATTTCAGCAGCATTTTACTTCCCTGCATTACAATCTGTAATTCCACTCATCGTACGTGAGCATGAATTATTACAGATGAACGGTGTACATATGAATGTAGGTACAATCGCTCGTATTGCAGGTACTTCACTAGGTGGAATTCTTTTAGTTGTAATGAGTTTACAGTATATGTATGCCTTCTCGATGGCTGCATACGCTTTATTATTCCTCTCAACATTCTTCCTACAATTCGAAGATAAGAAATCAACAACACCAAGTAAACAAGCTGCAAAAGATAATAGCTTTATGGAAGTATTTCGTATATTAAAAGGCATTCCTATTGCTTTTACAGCACTTATATTAAGTATTATCCCTCTATTATTTATAGCTGGATTTAATTTAATGGTAATTAACATAAGTGAAATGCAACATGATCCAACGATTAAAGGCTTTATATATACAATTGAAGGTGTCGCATTTATGTTAGGGGCCTTCGTTATTAAACGTTTATCTGACCATTTCAAACCTGAAAAATTACTATATTTCTTCGCAGTTTGTACCGCTTTTGCACATCTATCGTTGTTCTTTAGCGATATAAAATGGATGTCACTTACATCATTTGGTTTGTTTGGTTTTAGTGTCGGTTGCTTCTTCCCTATTATGTCGACAATTTTCCAAACGAAAGTGGAAAAAAGCTATCACGGTCGTCTTTTCTCTTTCCGTAATATGTTTGAGAGAGTTATGTTCCAAATTGTCTTACTTGGCACAGGCTTCTTCTTAGATACGATTGGATTGCAATATATGGTTCTAATCTTCGGATTTATTTCATTACTAATTATTTTCATATCACTATCTAAACAGAAACAGTATGAAAAACAACCTTCGCAATCTGCGAATTTATAACATAGCAAAGAAGCATGGATTAATCTAATGATCCATGCTTCTTTGTTATATATAATCTTATCTATTACGTTTACTGAAATGATTTAAAGGAGTACCCCATTTTGCTTTCGAATATAATATATAAATAAGGTATATAGGAGGCGCAAAATGTCTGATGGCATTCAGTTATTGATTATCCTTTTGGTTGTATTCGTTATGTTTAGCATCATAAACTTTTTAGCAATTTCCCTATCTCAACATAGCTTTAAAAGGAGAATTGTGGCAGGCTTCTTATTTTTACTGCTAACACCTATTATTTTTTTGACAACTACGGCACTCACTTCTATATTCGATAACGCTGGTTTTGGATCAATTAACCTATCCTCTTCTATTATAAACGTGTATATTTTAAACGGTATTGTCATCCTTTTTTCCGCATCATTTATCCTCAAAAAACAAAATATAAGATAGCACACTATGCATGAATCTGGATTACGTTAGATTCATGCCTTTTTATTTTCAAAACCTCCCCTTTCCCCAATTTTTATGTGAAATTAAATAATTCTTTATAAAAATTTAAACTTTATTTATTACAATATCCCTATCGTATTCGCACGTTTATTGAAAACAAAATGAAAGGAGCACAAAATGAAAAAGATTCTATTGATTATTCCTATATTCATCGTTCTACTTAGCGGATGTAGCAATAATGACATATACGGTTCTTGGGAAGTCATTGATAACAAAAACGGTCTCTGTCCTACATCTTATAAATTTGAAACAGTTGTAAAAGAAGAAAAGAAAGAAAAAATTGTGCAAAACTTAGTGGAAATGCAAACAACGAAGAAAAAAGAAGATTTATACAAAGGTTCCTTTGTAAAGGATTCTAACGCGTACCACATTGATTATGGTAACTCATTTACTTCGGATCAAACTTTAAAAATTGTCGATGGAAAATTAAACGTATACTTTTATGCAGTTGAAAAATTATGTACATATAAGAAGAAATGATTACACTTCATTTAAAACGTAGAAAATATTTTCTGCGTTTTTTCTGTTTTACAAAACTTACTTATAAACATTTCCCTCTTTTAAATCTTTAAATTAAAATGTAATATTATATAATAACAATATTTATAATGTGAGGTGCTTTTTTTGAGAAGTTTAAATTCATTAATTGTATCAACAATCTGTTCCATTATCCTAATCCTATGGAGTGCACTTTCATTTTATGAAAGATTCACGACAGGAAATTCATACTATTGGCTTAGTGGTATTTTAGGCCTCGTTTTCGTGTTCTTTTTCATTCAAAATATGCGGGATATACTTAATAAAAACTATAAAACATCCTAAACCGTATAGAAAGATATAATAAACAGTTCAGTTAACCAACCCTTATTTACAACGTCCTTTCAAAAAAGATTAATCCTCCCTCTAAATTTGTCAATCGTTTTAATTTTCATAAAAAAATGATAAAATGTAATCATGTGTTTTCAGAATAATTAAAAACGCAGATAGAAAACACTGTTTTTAGGAGGGGTTTTGATGACTTACACGTTAGCAACTAGAATGAAAGCATTCCAATCTTCTATATTTAGTGAATTAGGGGCTTATAAAAAAGAAAAAATTGCAGCAGGTCACAAAATGATTGATTTAAGTATCGGGAATCCTGATATGCCGCCTGCTGACTTCGTAAGAGAAGAAATGGTACATACTGCAAGTGAAAAAGAAAGCTATGGATACACATTAAGTGGTATTCAAGAATTTCACGAAGCTGTAACTGAATATTACAACAACACTCATAACGTTATTTTAAATGCCGATAAAGAAGTTTTATTATTAATGGGTTCACAAGACGGACTCGTTCATTTACCTATGGTTTATGCGAATCCGGGAGATATTATATTAGTTCCTGATCCAGGATATACAGCTTATGAAACAGGTATTCAAATGGCTGGTGCAACATCTTATTACATGCCATTAAAGAAAGAGAATGAATTCTTACCTAACTTAGAGCTAATTTCTGAAGAAATTGCCGATAAAGCGAAGATGATGATTTTAAACTTCCCAGGGAATCCAGTTCCGGCTATGGCTCATGAAGATTTCTTTAAAGAAGTAATTGCATTCGCGAAAAAGCATAACATTATTGTTGTCCATGATTTTGCTTATGCTGAGTTTTATTTTGATGGTAATAAGCCAATTAGCTTCCTCTCTGTACCTGGGGCTAAAGAAGTTGGCGTAGAAATCAACTCTTTGTCAAAAAGTTATAGTTTAGCAGGTAGCCGTATTGGTTATATGATTGGTAATGAAGAAATTGTTCGTGCACTTACGCAATTTAAATCAAATACAGATTACGGTGTGTTTTTACCAATTCAAAAAGCAGCATCAGCTGCACTAAGAAATGGCGCTTCGTTTTGCGAGAAAAATCGCGGTATTTATCAAAAACGTAGAGATACTTTAGTTGATGGATTCCGAACATTTGGTTGGAATGTTGATAAACCAGCTGGTAGTATGTTCGTCTGGGCCGAAATTCCGAAAGGCTGGACTTCTACAGATTTTGCTTATGCGTTAATGGATCGTGCGAATGTCGTTGTTACACCAGGTCATGCATTTGGACCTCACGGAGAAGGCTTTGTACGTATTGCACTCGTTCAAGATACAGATGTGTTACAACAAGTTGTTGAAAACATTAGAAATAGTGGTATTTTTTCTCTTGAAAAAGTAAATGAATTAGTTAAAAATTAATGATAACTCCCCTGCTTAACCGTAGCAGGGGTATTATTCATTGGAGGTACTTTCATATGCACATTAAAGACACTCTTCCTCATCGTTATCCATTTTTAATGATTGATAAAGTAACAAATGTAAAACATGGTGAATCCGTTACGGGATATAAACTCATTACGAATAATGAATGGTTTATAAATGATAGTCAAAAACATATGCCTCATATGCTAATTGTAGAAGCACTTGCTCAGCTTAGTGCATTTGTACATCCAAATGACTCTGAAGGTCTTGGCTTCCTCTCCTCATTAGATGGGGTTGAATTTCACGCAAAAGCATATCCCGGTGATAAACTTGATTTACATTATGAGCTAACTCGCGATCGTCGAGGTTTTATTCTCGGTAAAGGTACTGCAACTGTTAATAATCAGCCGATTGTAACTGTGGAAAAGCTATTAATATATCAAGCAGATTAGAGACGATTTAATCCGCGGGGTATCTAATTCCTACAAATTTGTCTCAACAACATGAGCAGAGTAAACAAATTACTTGGTTAGGAGCAGGAAAATGGAAAGTACTATCGGTATCGATGCTGGAGGAACATTAACGAAAATTGCTTATTTGAACGGACAAAAGCAATTAACTTTTGAAAAATTTTATTCAAATGAACAAGATAAAATAATAGATTGGCTTAAGAAAAACACTCGTATAAAACAAATATGTATTACAGGTGGTAAAGCGAAACAATTACAGCTACTACTTTCAGACTCATATAAAATAGTAGAACGAAATGAATTTGAAGCTACTCTATTAGGTGTCCAATACATATTAAAAGAAGAAAAATATGATATAAATAACTTTATATTAACAAATATCGGTACAGGTACTTCCATTCATTACGTTTATAATGACCAATATATTCGCGCTGGCGGAACTGGTGTTGGCGGTGGTACTATTATGGGGCTTTCAAAATTATTAACAAATATAGATCATTTTGAAGATGTGATTCCTTTAGCAAAAGTAGGTTCTAGAAAAGCACTAGATATTACGGTTGGAGATATTTATGATGGCATTCTTTCTCCTATTGATAATAGCTTAACTGCAAGTAATTTCGGAAAAGCTACTAAAACAGACTCAAATTTTAGTAGCTCTGATATACTAGCAACTGTGCAAGGACTTGTCGGTGAAGTCGTTACTGCATTAAGCCTTCAATTCGCCGAAACAAAAAACATTGACCATATTATTTATATTGGTTCCACTTTATGTAATAACGTACACCTCCAGAATATTATTAGTGACTACACAAAATATCAAAATAAAACACCAATCTTTTTACGCGATGGTGGTAATAGCGGTGCGATTGGTGCTCTACTTCATGTTACGAATAAAAAAAGCTGACATTTGTCAGCTTTTTTGCAACGGTACTTCAAATTCAATAATTGATTCTCCGTTCTCTCCAATTCGCTCTACACTAATTCTATCAACTACACATTGTAACTTTTCAGGGAAAATTGGAATATCTTTAGCTACTTCAGCAGCTAACTCAGCACTTTCTTTTCTCCCGACTGTTACATGCGGTATGTACGGTATATCTTCTTTCAAAAATTGTAATAAAGCTTCTGTATACAGCAAATCATGTAATTCTTCTATTTGTACTTTCCCTCCCTCAACTTCTAAAAACAAATAGTTTCCTACACTAGTGATACGATTTGCAAACTCAATTTCAATTTTACCTACCCCTTTTGATAAATTCAAAATATGAGATTTTAATTCATCATCTGAAATATCACTCTTAAATGGAAATACAATTGTTATATGAGGTGGAATTAACCCAAATAAAGGATCATATTTTTGTCTAATGTTCTCTATTTTATCGATGGACATGTTATTTAAAAAAACTAAAATTGTGCGCATTTTTATCCCCTCATCTTTCCCTCGTTATAATTTGTATCATATTCTATGACAGCCTGCCCTTCAACAGCTCGTTTTACCTACATATAAAAATAAAGAAACTTCTCAAATGAGAAGTTTTTATATAGTGTGATTATTATTTTCCTGCCAAACTTTCCTAAACTTTATATAACAAGCAATCCTCCAAGGAATAATATACGATACTGCAACAACATAAAATAATAAACCAATCGTTTGTTGATCTAAATCAACAATAAATTGTCTTGAACCATATCTCAAAATGACAAGTCCAATAAAAGTAATTAAAAAAGCAGCACTTTTTTTCGTATAAATATTCCCATCATCTCTCCGTTCATAATTTGTTAAAACTATAAGTGGTACGGCGAAAAGAACTCCTATGAATGCTGCTATAATAACTTGTAAAATAGCTGGATGCATAGGACCAAAAAACCATAAAGCACCTGGTGTTAATAATAATAATGGCCACAAAATACGTTTTCCCGTCCCCTTAATTGGCTTATGCATAGAACGATAACGACGCCAAAATATTAGTAGTGCAATACATAAAAATACGGTAATGAGTGAAGATGTATCTCTCATTCGCTATCCTTCTCTCTTTAGTAATCTAATACTATTTCAAATCGTTTTTTCGAATGATACTTTTCGAATAAATATACCACTAGTTACGATATAAAGAACAGTTAATCCAATTGAAATAACAGTAAAATATGGAATATCTACTAAAGATCCATCACTGGTAAATAATAAACCAGTTATCCCTGCTTCGCCATAAAGCACACTATTTGTTGATAAGAAAAGGGATCCACCAATCATCAGACCAATCCACTGAAATCTTTGTTTAAAAACTACTACCACTTGGAAGAAACATGCTGTTGTAACATAAAATAAAAATTGCAAAATAAATTGTTGTACCGATTGCTCCCCAAAACTAACATTTACTAAATTATATTTTATGTCTTGTAAAAGCATGACTTGAAGAAATGAAAATAATACAGATTGCAATACGATATAACAAATTGCCCCGATAAAATATTGTATTCTCGTTACACCAAATGAAACAGCTAAACGAAAAAGCTCATCTTGAATGTTGAAAACACTCCCTACTATAAATAACATAATTGCTATTGAAGGGTTATTTATAATTTCAGGTAAATAACCAATGTTTACTCCATTTAAATGAGCAGCATTTAAAGCCCCTTTTATTAATAAAGCTACAATCCAAAATATTATAATTGCTTTATAATGAAAATTTATATGTAACTTCAACTGCTTCATTAACATCGTCATTTCACTTCACCACCAGTTATATGTATAAATAGTTTTTGTAATGTAATTCTATCGATTACTAAACCTTCTTTTTCAAGAGAGTAATAATCTTCATTAGAAAGTTCTTCCCATATAACATTAATGCCTTTATTCCCATAGACTTCTCGATTTATTACTTTCTTATTTACCGAAAATTTATCAACTGTATCTTTTTTTCCTGAAATAATATGAGCTTGTTGCAATAAATCTTCCACTGATGATTGAACAACTAGTTTTCCTTCTTTTATGATGATTACATCTTCAATCACATGGGTTACTTCTTCTACTAAATGTGTTGATAATATAATTGTTCGTGGATACTCACCGTAATCTTCTAATAGCAAACTATAAAACAACTCTCGATGTGCTGCGTCCAAACCTGTAGTCGGTTCATCAAAAATTGTTATTGGTGCCCTACTTGCTAATCCTTGAATAATTCCGACGATTGTTTGCATACCGTGTGATAGTTTATGATATTTCACTGTCATATTAAGCTGAAATTTATCAGCGAGTTCTTCAGCGTACTTTCCATCCCAGTTTTTATAAAACATGCTGCACATCTTAAAGATTTCTTTTACTTTATAACTTAAATGTGCTTCTTCTTTCACTCTAACAAAACAAATATTTTGCATTGCTTTACTATTTTCAAAAACATTTTCACCAAATATTGATACGCTACCACTACTTGAAGTAATTTGGCCTGCAAGTAAATTTAATAGTGTCGTTTTTCCTGCACCGTTTCTACCGAGTAAACCATATATTTTATGCTCTTCCAATGAAATCGTTACTTCATTTACTGCTACTTTCTTTTTATATTTTTTCGTTACATCTTTCGTTTCAAGTGCAATCATCCCTCTTTGCCCTCCTTCGTAATTTTTTGAATCATATCCATCAATTCGTCTTTCGATATTTCTAATACTTTTGCTTCTTCCCATACTTTAGGTAAATATTCGGTCATAAAAGTATTTTGTCTTTTTTTAAGTACGACTTCTTTCGCTCCCTTTGCAACAAACATCCCGATCCCTCTCTTTTTATATAGAATCCCTTCGTCCACTAATACATTTACCCCTTTAGCTGCAGTAGCTGGATTTATTTGTAACATCTTCGCAAATTGATTTGTTGATGGAACTTTTTCTTCTTCCAGTAATATGTCTTTTAAAATATCAGATTCAATCGTTTCTGCAATTTGTAAGTATATTAATTTATTTTGCTCCAGAGTAGGTTTCACAACTTCACCACCTTAGGTTCATAGGTTCATTACTTATGTGATTAACCATATCACATAAAAATTTTTATTTCCATAAATTTCTTTTACAAAAAAAGAGAGTCATCCGTTTACGGATGACTCTCTTTCTAAAATTTTGAAGTTTCAACTCTTGTTCTCAATTTCTTTTCATTTTATTCCAACTGCTGCACTGGATATTTAGCAAATAAAGATTTCCGAAAATCTTTATCATTTATAAGCATTGTAATTTTTTCGTTATTGTCGCTAAGGAACTTTACTACTTTCTTTTTATCCCATATATCATCTTCTTTTGGAAAATCATCAATTTTTTCATACAAGATTGATAGTATTTCTTCTCTTTTTATCTTGAAATTTTTATTTTCTACTTGAAACTCGTAACTTTTCGCATTTGGTACTAAAATAGCTAGATAAATAACGTTAAAGAGAAAATTCTTCTCCATCGTGTCCTTACCATCAAACCAATACGTCTCAACCATGTCTTCTGTCAGAGTTCCATTTCCTTTTGCACCATAGTTTACCTTTATATTTTCATTCTCCAAACTAATACTTTGAAATGTATCACCACCAGGTAAATGATTAACAATTGCAACCACAACTGAGTTATTACCAACGTATGTCCCAGCATATTTCTTAAAAGCACCAGGTTCAATATCAGATATTTCGTTTATTCTTTCTCCGCTAGAACAAGCAGTAATAAGTAAAAAAATTATTAGCATAACAACCACGTTACGATGCATATATTTCATTTAGCATCCCCCACTTTTATTGATATTTCATTAATTACAATACATCTTCTCAAAACCCTTTAAAATATACGCATTTTAATCAAAATTAAAAATTTTCAATTTTCCTGTTTACAATTATCCATTAATTGTATATACTTACTAACGAAAGAAAAAATTCTAAAAGGAGGTCGAAGGAAATGATGAAATTACAATTACATGCTTTAACTTTAGCGTTAACTGCACCTTTGTTTTTCGGACAATTAAATATGAATTCGACCACCCTAATGGAGAATTGAAAATCGTACATTATTTCGATTAATTCATAAATTCGCCACAGGAGGTCGTATACTTTCCTGTGGCTTTTTCACGCCCTGCCATAGGAGAACTATATCTTCCTGTGGCTTTTTTGTGCGATTTTTTAGCCTCTTACATCATTTTATTAAGAAAGGAGCAACATTCGATGACTATTAGCGTATTGTTTTTAAGTATTACGATTCAAAGAAATACAATTTCCAAAAATGAAATGTTTCATAATGAGCAAATTGAAAAAGCTATGAATGATGTTAAGGAGCGCCAAGCACTTTATTGTGATCACCTGTAATTCCTTTTCGAAAGGAGGAATTCATTTATGACTTTTCATATTTTCTTTTTTACGACTGTACTTCAGAAAAACAATTTATCTGAAGCTGAAATCAATCGTAAACAACAATTAAAAAAACTGACTGATAAAATGACTGACATTAAAAGTTCATATTATACGCAAATGTATTAAAAATATATTTTTAAGGAGAAATACCTTCATGAAATTTAAAGCATTCTTATTAACCATCACCATTCAAAAACGTAAGCTTTCACAGAAGGAAATTTTACGTGAGCAACACATTCAATCTATTATGGACGAAGTAAAAGTGCGTCAAGCTTCTTATTACAGCCGTCTTTTCTAAATAACTTGTAAAGGAGCAATTCCCTAATGAAATTTAAAGCATTCTTTTTAACTATCACCATTCAAAAACGTAAGCTTTCACAGAAGGAAATTTTACGTGAGCAACACATTCAATCTATTATGGACGAAGTAAAAGTGCGTCAAGCTTCTTATTACAGTCGTCTGTTTTAAATAACTTGTAAAGGAGCAATTCCCTAATGAAATTTAAAGCATTCTTTTTAACCATTACCATTCAAAAACGTAAACTTTCACAGAAAGAGATTTTACGTGAGCAGCACATTCAATCTATTATGGACGAAGTGAAAGTGCGTCAAGCTTCTTATTACAGCCGTCTTTTCTAAATAACTTTTAAAGGGGTAATACACATATGAAATTTAAAGTATTCTTTTTAACCATTACCATTCAAAAAACTAAGTTCTCCGACAGTGAGATATTACATGATCATCAAATTAATAAAGCTATGGAAGATGTAAAAGAACGCCAAAGTCACTACTGTAGCCATCTATAATTCCTTTCGGAAGGAGGAATGTATTATGAAGTTTCACCTTTTCTTTTTAACTATTACGATTCAGAAAAAAAACTATTCTGAAGCTGAATTAAAACAAGAACAACAATACAAACAGATTATAGACGAAATTCGAGATCGTAGAAGTAAATACTACTCTCACCTATAAATCTTTAAAATATAAAAATTGAAAGGAGTCGATTATGATGTTGATAGCACGTTCTAAAGAAATGATTTGGATAGTTCAGAGGGATTCCACATAGTTTTATAGACATATTATCACGCAAGTATATCGTTACATTTGATGTGTAATAAATATATAATAAAATTATATTTTCAAGCTTTTAACATTTAGTAATAAACAAAAGATACACCACTTAAAAAGCGGTGTATCTTTCTCAACATATACTATTTTCGATTACTTCGTTTCGTCTTAAACAGTCTCACTAAGTTCGATACAACTGTTTTCGTTACTGCATAAACTGGCACTGCCAAAATCATTCCGATAATTCCCGCAAAGTTACCTACCCCTAAAATTAAAATAATAATTGTTAACGGGTGGATATTTAATTTTGAACTCATAATACGCGGTGAAATGATGTTACTTTCAAACTGTTGTACAATTGTTACGATAATAATTACGTACAACGCTTGCATCGGAGATACGAACAGACCTACGATAACAGCTGGTGCTGCACCAATAAATGGACCTAAGTTAGGAATAATATTTGTAAATGCTGCTATAATTCCTAAAACGAAAGCGTACGGTAAATCGATAATTAAATAACCGATAAAAGTAAACGCACCTACAAATATACAAACGAGCGCTTGTCCTTGAATATATGCAGATAATGTTTCATTCGTTTCCTTAATGATACGAAGTCCTTCTTCACGGTATGACTCAGGTAATAGACTAACTGCTTTCCCTGGGAATGCATGTCCATCTTTAAACATATAAAATAAAATGAACGGTACTGTGAAGATCACTAATGCGACGTTCGTTATGATACCAAATAAAGCCGTTGCACTCGACGTAATTGTGTTTGGTATATCCTTTAAGTATTCAATCGCATTTTTTTCAATTGTTTCAATGGAAACATAGTTTTGTGTAGATAACCATTCAAACAATCTGTGATGGGATAAATCTTGTATGTATAGTTTTCCCTCTTTAATATAACCTGGCATATTTTTTACTAAATCCATTAGCTGTTGTGAGATTGTTGGAACAACAACTCCAACTCCAACCGCAGTTAATGTTATGATAAAAAGATATAACAGTAAAATCGCTAAATTTCTAGGTACTTTTTTATTCTCCAAAAAGACTAACAATGGGTTAAATATGAAGTATAAAAATAACGCGATTAAGATTGGGAAAAACAACGTAGATATGAAGATACCAATTGGTTGAAATAAAAACGATATTTTTGTGCAAATAAATATGATCGCTACAACCATTAGCACTTCTAATGTCCAAAAGTGCACTTTCGATTTCAAAAAAACGTCCTCCTTTAAACTAGCACTTCTCTTCATTGTACCAAAATAAGCAAGAATTTCACATAATATTTTCCTTTACAATATTCCAAAATACCAATAAATACACTACAATGAGATTACATACAAATTTGCAGGTAAAGGTGATAAAAATGACACAATGCATCATTTGCAGAAAAGATACGAAAGAACTTAGTGAACAATATGTCATCCCAGAAATATTATGTGGATATTATTTCACAAACTCAATTTGTGATACTTGCCATGAACAAATGACAACAAATATTGATCGTCCCTTAATTCGACATAAATTAAGTCAATTTAAGATTGAGCAAATGAAAAAACAAATTGATTCCCCTCTCTATACGAATGAGCATGGTGAGGAACTTGCGGCTGCTGAGACAGATGTTGTTGAAGTAAGTGATGAAATACTTTATTCCAATGCATTAATTATGAAACTATGTAAAAAACACGATATTTCACTACATAATGAAATTTGGAAAGAAGAACGTGTAACGAAGGTAGCTAGCTCTATTCAACGTGAATTACTTTTAGATAACCGTAAATACAAAATGAGTGTATTAAAAATGGCTTATACTTTCGCTGTTCAAGCTGTTGATGGCTATTTGGAAGATCCAGATGCGATTGATATTTCTAACATTCTATCAAATGCGGATTTCATAGAATTAAAAGAAAAGAGCATTGTTCGTGATTTAAGTAAAAGTTCTTTATGGAATACATTAAATACAAATAGCGAAAACCATTACTTTATTTTATTAAGTGATAAAGATGGCCTGTTCTGTTTCATTCGTCTATTTGATATTTTTGACGTTGTCGTTCATTTATCAGAAAAGAGATATGAACTTTCATCGCCTATTGTCGGCGTAAATAATGTAAGTAGG
This sequence comes from Bacillus sp. HY001, assembly GCF_007558965.1. Taxonomy (NCBI): domain Bacteria; kingdom Bacillati; phylum Bacillota; class Bacilli; order Caryophanales; family Bacillaceae; genus Bacillus; species Bacillus sp. HY001. The sequence goes on from NZ_VLTE01000004.1 coordinate 96,497, forward strand.
CAGGAATTTTATGTCCAAACTTTAAAACAGTATATGGATGGGCTATTTAAAGAAAAAACTACTTCTATTTAATCCGAACCAGAACATACGGTCTCCTTTCTTGATGAAAAGACACTGTGTTATAATAAGTATGAAAAGAACAATACAATCACATAAACCAATTATTAATTGTATATAAATAAAAAAGACTAGTGTGCGGCTACACACTAGTCCACGTAACTTAGCAGATTGGATTGTTCATTTATCCTATTTGTTTCTTACAAACAAAACAACCCACATTCTATTGGCATAGGTGGGTTGTTATTTTTTGAGCTTGTCTATTAAAACGACGACGAACGTTAACAATGCAACGAGAAACAGTCCACCCTGCAGTAGCAACGCTATTTCACTCACGTATTATCACCCCCCTCCTACTTTGGAGAAGTGATAATTGAACAACCAACCGTACCTTAAGTTACTATTTAATTTTACCATATTTTCTAATAGTTTACGATGAAAACCCGCAAGTGAAATACTTGCGGGTTTTTTATGCTGTATTAACAGGAAGTAAACCAAATGAAGCAAAACATAGGTGAAACTTTAATCCTCACTATTTTTTTAATGCATATGCATCAGCAATCATTTCACCAACAATTTTATTTTCTTGTTTCTTCTCGTCTTTCAATAATGGGAATAATAATTCTGCTACTTCATACGCTTCTTCTAAATGTGGATATCCTGATAAAACAAACGTATCAATTCCTAACGCTTCATATTCTTTTATTCTATTTGCTACTGTATGCGGATCTCCCACAAGAGCAGTACCTGCACCACCCCTTACAAGCCCTATGCCAGCCCATAAGTTAGGACTTATCTCTAACGACTCTCTCGTACCTTTATTTAAATGTGTCATTCGTTTTTGACCGACTGAATCATATCTTGCAAATGTTTTTTGAGCGAGCTCAATTGTTTCATTATCTACATATTGAATTAACCTCTCAGCCTCTTCCCATGCTTCTTCTTCTGTTTCTCTTACAATTACATGTAATCGGATACCGAATCTTACTGTACGCCCCTTCTCTTCTGCAAGTTTTCTTACTTCTTCGATTTTCTCTTTCACTTGCTCTGGTGGTTCGCCCCACGTTAAATATACATCACTGTGTTCAGCTGCAACTTCTTTACCTGCAGCAGACGATCCGCCAAAATAAATTGGTGGATACGGTGTTTGAACTGGCGGGAACACGACTTTACTATCTGTAACTTTAATATGTTTTCCTTCTAAAGAAATACTTTCTCCTTGTAGCGTAGATTTCCAAACTTTTAAAAATTCATCTGCTACTTCATACCTTTCATCATGTTCAAGATATAATCCATCCCCTTGCAGTTCGACTGGATCTCCTCCAGCTACTACATTAATAAGTAACCTCCCATCTGAAATTCTATCAAATGTAGCTGCCATTCTCGCTGCTACTGTCGGTGACATTAGTCCGGGTCTAACTGCTACTAAAAATTTTAATTTCTCTGTCTCAGCGGCAAGTGCCGATGCTAATACCCATGGATCTTCACAACCTTGACCAGTTGGAAGTAACACACCCGTATATCCTAAATAATCAGCTGCCTGTGCAACTTGTTTATAATAACCATATTCAGCTGCTCTTCCTCTTTTTGTCGTTCCTAAATATCGACCATCTCCATAAGCTGGAATAAACCATAACAAATCCATAACTTTACACATCCCTTATTTTTATTAAAACGTATACTGAAATACTCTATATAAATTACCCCTAATAATTTATATGTTAATTCCCTGTCTCTCCTTTAAAATTATCTCGCCATCTTAAAAATTTCACTTCTAGTAAACGTACGAGGGAGTCAGAAAACTTCCCGACGAATGCAAAGATAATAATACCGACAAATACGATATCTGTGTTTGAAAATTGCCTTGCATCCATAATCATATAGCCGATACCTTCAGTAGATCCCATAAGTTCTGCTACTACTAAACTCACCCATGCAACTCCTAAAGATAATCTTGCTCCAAGTAATAGGTTTGGCAATGCGGCGGGTAAAATCAGTTTCGTAATAAATTTTCTTTTACTAAACTCTAAAACTCTCGCAACATCAAATAATTTTAAATCTACACCTCGTATCCCTAAAAACGCGTTTACGTATAAAGGAAAAAATGCGCCGTCCGCAATTAATAATACTTTCGATGTCTCTCCAAAACCGAACCATAGTACGAAAAGCGGTGCAACTGCTAAATGGGGCACAGTTCTTAACATCTGTACAGACGGATCTAAATATTGCTCACTTCTCATTGAAAATCCAACAATCGTTCCTAAAATAATTCCTAAACTCCCGCCAATAAAGAAACCAGCCGCAGCCCTGAATACACTAATACTTAAATGACCGAATAACTCTCCTGTTTTTATAAGTTCTTGAAAAGCTAGAAATATATCTAATGGCGTTGGTAAAACAGTTTTAGAAACTAGATCGAATACGCCAGCTAACTGCCAAATAATTAATACGACAATTGGTATCGTGATCGCTCTTACTAACACCCTTACATTCGTTTTCCGTACTTTCTTTACATTGTTTTTGCCAATCGTTATACTCGCCCTTTTCATAACAGCTTTCGTATTCTCCAATTTACAAAACCTCTTTTCAATTCGCCTTTAACGCTTTTTCTACGTAAGAATTGTCTACAACTTTATCTGTCTTTATTTCTTTCTTTATAGAACCGAGTTTATATTGAAAATCCGCTGTCTTTTGTTGTTCGGTTATTATTTCTTTCGTTACTGGAACTAAAATTGGCTTGTCGTGATCAAACACTTCTTTTACAATTTCAGCATCTATTTTCTTTGCAGAAGTATATATTTTTATTGCTTCATCTAAGTTTGACTCTTGCCACACACGTGCTTTTTCATAAACTTTAAGGAATTTCTCAACTAATTCTGGATGTTCTTTCGCAAATTTTGTTCGCGCAATTAAAAATTCCGGAGAAGAAACATTTAATTGTTCACCATCTGTAATAACCTTGGCACCTTTATTTAACGTATGTAGCGAAATGAATGGATCCCAAATTGCCCATGCATCTACTGACCCTGATTCAAATGCCGGCTGTGCCTCATCTGGCTGCAACTGAATGACATTTACATCTTTCGTATTGATACCTTCTTTATCTAATGCTCGATATAATAAATTAAATGCGCTACTTCCTTTTGCTACTGCGATTTTTTTACCTTTTAAATCTTTTACACTCGTAATCTTGCTATCTTTTTGTACAAGAATGCCTGTTCCTTTTCTCGCATAACTTGTATTGGCGATTTCAGTAAATTCGATACCTGCTGCTTGAGCGGAAATAACTGGAGAGTTGCCAACTTCACCAAAGTCTAATCGATTTGATGCGATTGCCTCAAAATAAGGAGGTCCGCTTTGGAACTCTGTCCATTTCACCTTAACTCCTTCTTTTTTAAACTCCTCTTCAAACCATCCCTTTTTCTGCGCCAGTAAGAGCGGGCTTAATCCTTGTTGTATACCTATTTGAATGGTTACATCTTCTTTCTTACTACTTGCTGTACTTTTTTCGCATCCAAATAAAAATAGAGATATAGCTAACGCAAATGAAAGAACTTTACATGTTTTATTCATATATAATCCACCCTTTTCCTATATACTCGTTTGAACCAGTCCCCCATATTCAAACTGATGTAGCACTTTCGTTCGAAGTTGTTGGAACGATTGAGAAGTTTTATTTCGAGGGTAAGGCAAATTATTTTCAATCACTTTATGTATTTTTCCAGGCTTTGCACTCATGATAATCATTCGGTTTGAAAGATATATCGCTTCGTCTATATCATGAGTGACGAATAACATTGTCGTTTTCTTCTGCTCCCAAATTTTTAACAGTACTTCTTGCAAATGACTTCTAGTAAAAGCATCAAGTGCCCCGAATGGTTCATCGAGTAATAATACATTCGGATCTCTTAATAAGGCTCTCGCAATCGCAACACGTTGTGACATCCCGCCTGAAATTTCTTTCGGATAAGATTTTTCAAAACCGTCTAACCGAACAATTTCAACCCATTCCTTTACCTTATCTTTTACATACTTATCTTTTAACGACAAATCTGCAGCAATATTTTCTTCAACTGTTAGCCATGGAAACAAGCGGTGTTCTTGAAAAATAAACCCTTGTTTCTTACTCGGTTTTACGATTTGCTCCCCATCAATAACAACCTTACCTTCAAATTCGTCATCTAATCCCGCAACAATTTTCAAAAGCGTACTTTTCCCACAACCACTCGGTCCGATTACAGTGACAAAATCTCCTCTCTCTAATTGAAAATTAATATCTTCTAATACTTGGACCGTACCAGTTTGTTTCGAAAAATATTTTGATACCCCATTAATTGAAACAGTCACTTTTCCCCCTCCTTGAAATGATTCATTTAAATGAACAGATTCAGTATTTATATAATAAAAAAACCAAAGGCATTTCATTACAAAATGAAATGCCTTTGGTTTCTCCAATCAGCTATACGTTATTGAATTACCTACATATTATACAAATATTTCCGATAAGTCAACTAGGTTTTAATGAACGTTATTTATTTTTAAAAATGGTAGCAGTTTCTGAAATGATGTTCGGAAGCGATTCTTGAATTGTATTTTTGACTGTATGAAGAGCTCTTTCTACATATCCGTCTTCAAATTGTTCTAACGGCTCAGGCAATTCATCCTCATCCAATATAAAAAACTCTCCACTTGGAAGTACCATAATATCAAGGATTAAATCTTCGAAGGTTACCTCTTCATCCGTTATACAAGTATTCTTTACAATATTATAATAAGAACCTAGGTAACTCCCATCCCGATCTCTCCAAACGTATAAATTATATGGACGATTTCCCCAGTAATATGCAACCGTATAACTTCCTTTTTGGATCGTTAACTTCGTATCGTTTGCTGTCATAGTAAAAGAGTACTGTACTTCATGATATAAAACAATTTTATCTTGCTGCGTTTCTATCAATAAACAAGCATGATCTACAGTTGTAGCATCATAGCGAATTTTCCTTTCAATAATTTCAATCCCTGTTGTATGTAAGCAACTCATTTTTAAATTCCCCTTTAGTTGTAGTTCTTTCATTATAAACCTTTTTCCACTAAGAAGCCGTTCAGTGAATTCGTTTCTTGTTTTATTAATATAATCTCATTTTCTTGCCCACAAAAAAGCTCCTTCTAAGTTAGAAGGAACTCCAGTTGTATCATTATTTTATAACCCATGATTTATATGCCTTTACTTCTAAACGAAACTTAGATTCTTTTAGCCACTCTACAGCATTACATACAAGAGGAGATGAATTATCTTCAGTAATACTTTCTATTGGAATCCATCTAGCTCCTATTGAATCTTGACCTTCAAATTGTTCCGGTACTTTGAATTCACCTTCACACCTTTCAACAACGTAAAAAACTGCGATATGATGAACATGTGTGTACTCCTTGAATTTTGATGGGAATTGAAAATCAACTGTACCTATTTGTTTTACTACCTTCACTTTCAGCCCAGTCTCTTCTTTTATCTCTCTATGAAGTCCAGCTAATAATGATTCCCCCTGTTCTAAACTGCCTCCAGTTAAATCATACCGATTTCTATATGGACCTTTTATTTTATCAATTACTAATATGTTATTGTTTTCAATACAAATGCCGTACACACCAAACGCACGATGAAAATTAGTAGCATTATTCATGCTTCAACTTCTCCAAAACCGCATCATAAAACTTCCGTTCCTCATCAACATTTAAGTGGACACGACTTACTGTTTTAGAAAATCCATATAACAATCGCGCCTTCACTGGCTCTTTTAGCGTTATTTCAAATGTTGGAGGTTCCTTTATAAATTCCATCACAGTTGCGTCAAGAACCTCTTTCTCTTCTTCTTTCTTTAAAGATTCGCCTTTATAAAACGCAATTTTATCAATCTGTGTAAATGGTATAACAATTTTCTTTCCTAATCCGATTTGAATGATTAACTTTTCTTCCACAACAATGATTGGATTTTTACGCATTGCTTGTATTTCAGCTAAAAAATAAAACATTGCATATATGTTTAAGACAAGTAGAATCCATGCTAGTACTGGATTCCATTGATGAAGTAAATAATGAAAACCGATACTTTCTATTAAGGTAGCATGAATGATCATAATATATACACCTATTGCACCAGTCTTTTTGTGATAAGAATATACGGATTCACCTTTTGGCACTTTTTCACGCCACGATAACAATGCATAATAGATTAACTTACACTCTGTTACAATGATATCTACTAATTTATTTCTTTTCATAGTAGCATCAAACGCTGCATCAATGGCATAAGAAAATGAAGAATATTCTCTTCTATATTCTTTAAATCGTTTGAATGTTTCAGGAAGCACTTTAACGATTTTATAAAGAAGGAATAATTCTAGACCTATAAAAGCAATTTCTCCCACAACTATTATATAAGAAACGTTTGAAAAAGCTTGTAAATAGTTATTTGGAATTATAAATCTCGCAAAAATATAACCAGCTATTACAACCGGAAATATATACGTTAACGAGTATCTTTTTCGAATAATAAAGAAATACGTGATGACTGGAATTACAAACATACAATCAAGCAAAGAGCCAAGCACTACTTCTTTCGGAGCAGCTGGTACAATCGGAAGGGCATACAATAAATAGTTTGATAACAAGATGAAAAATATTAGTCCAAACCAAATACCTTTTCGCCTTCGTGATAGTGTGGCATTCATACGTTCACCCTCTATTTAAAAACCTCGTCTAAATGATTTTTATAAAATGAAATGGCACGTTCATATTCTTTTACTTCCTCTACTTTCAAAACTGTTTCAAGTAATAATTTCATCGCGGATTCATGATCGTTTACGTTATATTTTGCTAATGAGAGAAACACTTTAATCACATCATTATCCGGAAACTGCTGCAAACCTGTTTCTAAAACTGTAATTGCTTTGTCATATTCACCTATACAACGATATGTACTGCCAAGACCGATATATGCACCACAAAGTGACTCACCATCAAGACCATTTGCAATTGCCTGTTCATAATACGGCAAAGCCTCCGTTTCAAGTCCCATTACATCATGTATCCAGGCACATTGAAACAGCACTTCGGCATCCCTCGTAAAGTTTGTTAACCCTATAAGTATCTCTCTCGATTGCGCATATTTCTTTTCATTTCTTAGTTTTATAGCTTGCTTTAATAAATGTTCCATAGAATCCACTCCTCACCAATTATTCTATGTATCCAACTTGAATGGTTAATGTTCGTGTAAAAGTAAAATTCTCATAAATTAAAGTTTCGCTTACCTATATATACTATGCAGATCCATTCTTATCCAAATACTTTTAATTACATAGTAGTGATACGATTACATAGTACTTCTAACCTTTTGACAATTTCTTTCGCTGTTTCATCTTTCCCGTTACATAACTTCCCTTTACCGTCTTGTCCAATTACGTGGTGTACCGCTCCCCGTGAATATAAAGAATGTGGTGAATTAGCAATCATTACACTTGCCTTCGCTTCTTCCATTCTTTTCTTCGCTCTTTCAAACAGTTCTTCTTCATTTATATCGCTTTCAAGTTTAAAGCCAACGAGTACCGTTTCTGAATCCCACTCTTTTATTTGTTTTAATACTTTTGGAGCCTTTTGAAAATGAATAATTGGTGCTATATCACTTGAAATTTTCCCGTTCATATCAAGAACATTACCATTTTGATCACAAATTTTGTCTACAATCCAATCTGATCCAGCGGCTGCCATAATAACCGCATCTACTTTTTCATGCGTAATTATACTTTTCATTTTATCTTGTAAATCAACAATTCCTTCAAATGGATGTAATTCCAATTGATTATTTATATCTTTCGGTTTTTCAGCGAAATAACCGTGTAAATATATAACATGTGCCCCTTTATTAATAAGCTCTTCGGCAATTATCCTCCCAATTGTGCCTTTCGCCATATTCGTATGACCGCGTACTTGGTCCCATTTTTCTAAACAACCACCACTCGTAATTAATACTTTTTTCCCCTTCATTGTAACCATCCCTTACTAATTTTTCTTACGAAACCATTCTGTTCCAAAGTCAACGATATCTCGTTGCTTCATAAGACGACACGTTGCATTTCCTATTTTTCCATTTGTTACAGTTCCTTTTCGCTCAAACTCTACACCAATTTCTACAAACTTATCAGAATCGTAATCCATATCAACAAACTCTTTCCATACTCTTTCACCATTCTCTATAATAGGTGCTCCTACTTTTATTAACTCACATGCACCAGTACGTACTTCAGATAAATGTACAGACGTATTGGAATCATACCCAACACCAATTAATAATACATATCCGTCTAAATCGTATATTCTTCTTAATGGAGATTCCTCTCCTAAACTCATTGATAGCGACTGATTCATCGTTATTTCTGCTGCATACTTTCCCCATGCGGCGAAACTTCCTAATGGATGGTTGCTACGTACTACATTCGGATATGTACGAAAACATTCAACTACTTTTCCCATCGCTCTTGTTGGTGTAATATGTGGCTCAAATGCCGGGACATTATCCCTGATAACTTGCCACCATTCTTCAGGTACAGGTGGTCTTGACCAATGTTTCGGATCAGATAAATCCGAAGATTGAGTTGGCATAATAATTGTTCCCTCTTCCGTAATCACTTTCATTAACGCCTCTACTACAGCAACTGCTCCGCCAGATACCCAACCAATAGAACTTAGCGAAGAATGCACAATAACCGTCATTCCTTTTTCTAACCCTAATTTTCTTAAATCATTTGAAATTGTTTTGATTGTATTTGGCAATGGTGTACTTGCCACTATGTCATTCATTTTCACGATTGTTCCCCCATTTTGTTTTAAACTACTACATACATATATTATCATATTTTTCTTAATTTTTAACTTAATCATTTTCATCCACACAACAAATGGTAATATATTAATTTTATATAACAACAGAAGAAAAATAAAAGCGTTACGTCAAACAATAATAACACTAATATAAACGAAAGAGCTCATCAAAAATGATGAGCTCTTTCGTTTATCCTTCAATTGTAACCCCTGTAAACATCGATAAGTTTCCCGTGATTTTCTCACCTACACGTAAAAATAACCCTGCGGCTCTCCCACTAATACAGTGTGAACCAATTAATAGTTTACCAGTATACGGACCATCCCATGTGTCAATTGTATAGTCAGGCATTTCTATGTATTGCTGGTATATTTTTCGCTGTTCAAAGTAATACTCCGTTTTATCTTCAGCTAATAGTTCATCATTTTCGTATATAGATACCCCTCCACCTTCACGGCCGTATAAAGGCTTAGAAACATATGGTTCATTTCTTTCTAAAAATGGCTTATTTGTAAAATATGTTGGTATGAAGTAGTTCTGAATGATTTCTCTCTCTTCTTTCTCAAAGAAAACTCCCTTTTCGAACAGTTGCCAAATTAATGCGAGTACACTTTTATTTTGCATAAGAAAAGCTGCAGGTGGATTAATGATTTTCACTCTTCCTTGCGCTATATGATCTAAAAACTGAAGTCCAATTCTTTTCCCATTTTTATCAGTATCTGAAACTAAATATTCAATTGGATATAGTCTATATAAATAATGGATTCGTTCACCATTTTGCGCATATATACCATCATCTGCAACGACGATATCTTGTATTCCTATATAGTCCGTTGATTGAGCTAAGCAATAGCTTCTTAAAAATTGAACTGTTTGATGATCTTCATCGTGCCAATCATAACTAGTAAAATATATCGTCTCGATAGGACTTATATTATAGTCATGTTTAATTTGTTCCCACGCCTGCACAATATGCTCTTCTATATGATTTGGATGATTCACATCGTGATAACGGCACAACACTTCATTTGCGACAGACGGCTCTAAATAACCTGTTGGTGTGTCACAATTTATTTCTATTAATTTTATATCTTCACCATTTACGATAAAGTCAAATCTTGTAAAATATGAAAACAAACCAATATGTTTCATTCTCACAATTTCCCACGTTTCAGCTGGGCATCCTAGTTTTTGAAAATCTTCTGTCGTATTTACAATATATTGATACGTTCTATATAATACATACATAATTTCCTCTGTCGCTTTTGAAATTGCAGTATACGTGTTTACTGGCATACGATACATACCCGTTGCCATATATTGATTCCATTCTTCTTTCTCTAAAAGGCTCGGCCATGTAAATCCATTCCTACCAGCCTCTTCCGCAAGTGAAAACCATACTTTCATATACTCTTTTTGCTCTTGTTCTGTATACATGACTCCATTTTCCTTTCGTATTATGATCCAGCTGGTGCTTTTGCATTCCCAATTCCACTGGAACCAGAATTCACTTTCGGCGTTTGTGTCGTAGATGATTTCGGCGTATTTGTATCTGGCGTCACTTTATTTGAGGAATTTGGCTGTTGTTTATTTAAATCCACTTTATTGGAAGAGTTATTATTGTTACTGTTAGTTCCGCCGTAAGAACCTCCACCACCGCTTCCACCAGTTCTACTTTGGTCTTTTTCACGATATGGAATAACATTATTTGCATACGGTTTCTTCATTATATTTGGTTTTGCTGTATAATTCATATTTGTAGTTCTGCTTGCTAGTAAATATCCTGCTACGAATGGAAGTATTGGTAAATGTGAATTTTCATTATACGATGAAAATGACGGATTCATTTCCTTACATAACTCATCATTTTCGACATTTTCATTAGTAGGAGTTTTATCGTCACAATTTAATGTTTCTTGTTCATTACCTTGTTTTCCACCATCTGTTTTAACAGCTGTACTTTCTTTCTGGGCCGTTTCTTCTTCGTAATCGCCACAACCCGTTAATAAAAAAGATGACACCCCTATTGAAGTAGCAATTTTTATAAATTTACTTTTATCCATTCTCATGTTTTATACACCTAATTCCTTTTATCTATATTTTTCCAGATATCTTTATTATATAATGTATATGTTAATTTTTTCAAACTAAACCCTATATGCACATTTGCATATTTTATGCTTTTTATTCCATGAATGAAAACAAACTACCATTAGATTATAATTTTATTTATAGACTATAATAAATTGAAAGACGACCTAATACCCAGGTCGTCTTTCAATTGTTTTATTTTTATATATTAAACGTCTCAATAAAATCTCTAATGGCCCATTCAGATTGTTTTTCTCCATTATTGTAGCTAATATGACAGACAATATCCAAATACTTATAGCTACCAATGCAGCAAGAGCGTTACTTACATGCCCTCCTAAATCAAATGCTACAGGTGATAAAAGTATAACAAGCAGTGCCTCATTCAAAACAAAAAATGTTAATGAGCGCTTTCCCAAAGCAATTAATGAAAGGCTATAGTACCCTAGATTTTTCAATCTGCTCCCTATTATACCGAAACCCGTTGCATATGCTAATCCTCCAACAATTCCAGTTAAAATGTGGATTCCATTTATCATTCCAGCTGTAAATACACTTGGATACCATATAGTCCCTATAAAAGATAGAGGCAAAGCACCTATTAAGGATATTACTAATCCTATAATTGTTATAAAATATAATTTTTTCAAATGTTGCTCTGGTTTTATTAATAATTGATATCTAGCAATCCACAAACCAAGAATTACCGAAGGAAGAATTGGGAACATAAAATGGATGAGAACAGGTATAAAAGGAAAGAAAAGTAATCGCATCATTGTAGTACTTAGATACGTGTCTTTTGCTGAAACATCTGGTGAAAAACCATAATCGCCTATTGCTTGCATATTAAATCCCCATATTATTGGAATAAAAATGATATACAATATAGTGATAAACGTAAATGTTCGAATTAATGTTTTCATTTTACACTTTAATAGCGGGCTAACAAGAAGCCCCGCTACACCATAGGCCATAAGAATATCTTGCCCTCCAATTAAAACTGCTAACACAACCCCAAACAGTATTAAATACCAAGAGCGTCTTCTTACTATTTTTACAGTATGATTTTCATTTTTCCCTTTTGATATTTGCCCTTCGAGTGCTAGAACCAAACCGTAGCCTAATAATACGGCAAACATCGCTCTTGCACGGTTATCAATTATGAATATACCAAAAAGGTTTACAATTTGATCAAAGAAACTACCGCTTTCCACCCTATGCATAATTCCAGGATCTGCAGCATACAAGTAAAGCGGTGCATGGGCAAGTACGATTAATAGTAACATAGTACCTCTTGCTAAATCTAATGAGACTGCACGCTTCTTCTCAATTGCTCCATTATTTATTGATTTACTCATATTTTACTTCCTTCCTTAGCAGCAACTAACCATTCCGATCCCCCTTACATTTTTATCAAAAACTAACAACTAGTTGCTATTAAAATTAGAACCCATTAAGTGAAACTTTAAGCAGTGGCGGTCTCGTTCATCACCCACTGATTATTATTCTGTACCAATTGGGCTTTTACGGGCTTCAAGGCTTCCACCTAGCTTCCTTTCTCCAGCCGAATTTTGAGGTGGGAGTTTTACTGTCCACTAATAGCGGGATACATATAAAACGAACTATTTCTTCAAATCCTATTCCGGATATTATATTCTAAGATGATTTTAATATGTTTTATTTTTAAAATACACATGAAACCTTTCAATCCCCGGATACTTTTCTCCTAAACTTTTAACCTGAAAACCAATTTTCTTATAAAATTCTACTGCCTCTTTGTCTGTCTCTGCTTCTACATAAGTCAATTGATGTAGTCTTACTACTTCCTTGATCATTTGCAACGCAATTCCTTTATAACGATATTGCGGAACGACTGCTATATGGCAAATTCTCGCTTTATTTGCTCCGATTATTTCAATACCTATACAAGCTTTTTCTTCATATTTATAAAAAGTCCCTTTATTCTTTTCATAAAATAAAACTGATTTCTTTAAGCTAGTTTCACTTGGACCAATTGCATACTGTAGTACATGTAAAATTGAATCTTTTTCAATTTGTTCAACATGCTGTAAATTCATTCTTCCATCCCTTTCTATGAAAAAAGATTAGCTCTTTATAAAAAGAGCTAATCTCATTACGCCGTTATTTTTTCTTCTTTCTTCACAATGACCGCTACATAACTATGTAGTATCATTCCGACAATAACAAGACTCATACCAATCCAAGATAAAGATGACGGAATTGGAGCAGATAGTAAGATGAGCTCTCCTACTAGCGCAAATAAAACTTCACCGGATTGTGTTGCTTCTACTGTTGCTAGTTTTTGCGGATCATCTTTTACAAGATCTGTAGCAAAGAAGAATAATACTGTCGCGATTAAACCAGAACTAACTGCTACAATAAAACATTGGAAAACCTGGCTACTTGACGGTAGCCCGCCTGTTGATACTTCATAACCAGATAGTAAAAACCAAAATGGTAAACTTGCTAATGTCATACCGAGAACTCGCTGGAATACATCTAACTCTCCTTTACAAACTTGCATCATTTTCCGGTTTCCAAGAGGATACGCAAACGCTGCAATAAAGACAGGAACTACACATAAAACAGTTTCACGAATTCCTAATGAAGAAGCATGTTCTACTTGCATGAGTACAACACCACATAAAATAATACCCGACATAATTAATTCCTTCATTGGAAGTTTTTTATGTAATGGATCTACTGCAAAAAATGGTGTTAACAAAATCCCTGCAACGATCGTAATTTGCCATGTAGATGCAACGAGCCAACCAGGTCCAAAAGCTCCAGCAAAACTAAGTGGTGCATAGAAGAGACCAAATCCTACGATACTCCACACTAGCCATTCTTTCGGATTATTTTTCATATATTGAAAGAGTTGCTTTAAATTACCTCTATACATGACAATAAGTAAAAGCATTGGAACCATAAAGTAGTACCGTAATGAAGCACTCCAAATCCAGCTTCCACCTTCTAAGTCCATTGCCCGGTTTAAAACGAAGGTAAAGGCAAAGAAAAATGATGCCAATATTCCTACTGCAATAGCTTTCATTATAAAACCCCTTGTTTAGTTTCTTCTTAATACTATACAACAAATTAAATATAATTAAAATTCGAAATCTTTATCTCGCATCTATTCTAGCCCTATATAGTTTTCTTAACTGACTAATATGAGCTTGATGGTACCGATTATGATCGGCTATATGCCATATCCCCCACCTTATAGTTGCATTTTCTCCCATTTCATAAAAAACTTCCCGTGTTAAATCATTTTCTGTTAGTTTCATACATTCCTCATATAACATACGTTGCACAGCTTCATAATCTTGCATTAATTGTTGCAGCGTATATTTTCTTAAACTTGGCAGTTCTCCTACTTCATTTAACATAGGTCCATATATATTTTCAAGTGCCAATGGAACTGCTTCTCCTTTTAAGCGATACACCCAATGTAAATCAACAACTGATAAATGTTGAAGGAGTTGCCCGATATTATTTTCAATATTTTCTGACCCTTTAAAAGACAGTTCTTTCTCACCAGTACCTTCTACTAACTTTTGCAATCGTTTATATGTATCTGTAACCATCGCATACAAAATCGCTACTTGTGGGTTCATATTTTTGTCTAAATGGAGATCTTTCATACTAAACTCCCTTTCTTACAAGAATAACACCATATATTCATCGTCACTATATACACCGTTCATTTTTAAAGCTCTTTTTTCGATTCCATACGTTTGAAAGCCCATTGATTCGTATAATTTTTTTGCTGGTTCGTTTGTGGACACAACACCTAGATTTAATTGTTCCAAATTCATTTCACTTGCCCTTTCAATTGCCTTACGTATTAACTCACGTGCAAGGCCACTTCTTCGATTACTTGCATCTACATACATCGCAACGATATGACCTTTATGTTTATATGCCTCTTTCTCTTCTGTTAGTAAAGTGACAACCCCAACTAATTGATGATCCTCATTAAAAGCACCAAATGTACAGCTAGTAGTAGCTGTTAAATTACTCTCCACTCGCTTAATAGGATTTTCCTGACGAATTGCCTCTTCATATGTTGTTACAAATGCCTCTGGATTTACTTGTAATGCTTGTAAACGTAAGTCCCAATATTTATTCGCGTCTTCTTTCGTAAGTAATCGAATCATATTACTTCAGCTCCTTTAAGTTTACATAATATTTTTATAAGTTACTATTTAAAGATTCGTATTCTTCTCTTAACATACTATATCGATAACGATGAATGAACTTCCCTTGACGTAATCGATCATTTCTCATTAACCCTTCACAAACAAAACCAGCCTTTTCATAACTCTTTCTAGCTTGAAAATTATCTTCATCTACACGTAGCCAAACTTTTTCTAATTCAAATTCATAGAATGCTAGATGTAACATACTATATAGAGCCGCTATTCCATACCCTTTACCCCAGTATTCTTTATTACCAATCGCGATTCCCAGTTCTGCATTTTGATTTGTTTTATCAAAATTTTTAAGATCTACCCATCCAATATGTATACCGTACTCAACAGTGATAGCTCTTTGTTCATAGCCATTTTTCCGATTTATACATGCTTCAATCCATTTTTTCGTTTCTTCACGAGTAAACGGTGGATGTTGATCTGGTACAACTAGATGTTTTGTTACTTTTGTATCTAATGACCATTGATATCGATCTTCTACATCATCTAGTGTCAGTTCTCTTAATTGAACGAATGGTACATTCATTGCGTTATCCCCTTTTTATTTTCCTATAGAAAATCCTTCGAACATTCTTCCTCCATACTGTTCTAGCGTTTTTTCTACAAAAATAATTAATTTACTTTTCTCTCCCGTTGTATAAAAATGATCAAACGCCGCTACAAATTGATCTGCATATTGTTCATCATATTTTCTAAGTACCCTTATAAACCATTTTGAATTACCAAGCCATTTACGATTTACTCTTAATACATATTCATGTACTAAATCAGCTAATAAATTCGCGATAAACAATTCTTCTTCTCTTTTTGTCGCCCCGATAAAGTCATCCAAAGTATCCGTAATAAAATATCGCTTCTGCTTCATCATTTCTTCAGTCCATTTAGCTGGTCCTTTATTTAGTAAATCATTTGCTTCTCTTTTTAATTCCTCAACAATTTCATTTTCACCTTTTAATACAATTCCCTCTGAAACTAATTGTGGCAATGAGGGTCTTCCGCGATCACAATCCATTTTAAAAAAGGTTTTATACGTTTCAAAATTATGTACAAACACCTCAACGGGCCATCCATTACTATAAAAAGATTCTCTATAACAAGATGACAAACTACGATCTATTATTACAATGTCCAAATCAGATGTTTTTGTCGCTTCCCCTCGTACAACGCTTCCTCCCATTAAAGCTACATCACAATTCGAAAATTGTGATGTAATGATGCTTTGTGCCGCTTCCATTGGTTTCATAGCCGTTCTCCTATTCTTATTTCACTTTCTTTTGTTCAGCTCTTTCTCTCGCTTTTTTTATATACGGCTCTGCGTCTGGTGTTTTACATGACGTTGCTCCGTGATCAACCTTTACTTTTCCAATTTCACGTGCAATTTCAATCGCTGTTTGCTCTAAGTCTTCATTACGAATTCCTATCGCGATTAATGCACTATTCATCGCTTCTTTTTTTCTATTTTTTTCATTATGTATATTTACTTTAATTTCTTCTAAATACGGAGAGAAGAAATCATCTTGTAACGTTTTATTTTTAATCGCTATATTTGCTAATAAAGACCAGCCTGCTCTTCCAATCCATTCATCATCAGACTTTGTCCATTCTTCCATTCTTTCTATCGCGATTGGCGACGTACAAATAGCGGTCATCAAAACGTCCATTAAACAATAATAATCAACTTCCTGTACCCATTTATTTAGTTGTGCTGTCGTAACTTTCTTCGGATCTAAAATCATAGTCGCTAAAGTCATTACATCCATATTTTTTGTTTCCCATAATAAAATCGCTAAATCATGATCTTTTTTTATCTTCTTTTTTAACAATTTTAAATTGGCAAAACTAACTCCAAATAACGGCTCTTTCGCCCCATGATTTTTAAAGATCTTACGATTTTGTTCTGTTCCATATTCCTCTAGTTGCTGCATTACTTCTTCAAGTAACATATGCCCACCTCTTTTATATTTTGTTGACTCCACATATGTATGTACGTTATATTCTACATTATTTTCTTGTTTTCCTATATTTATTTTTTAAGTTCGGTAAGTGAAATTTTACAAACGTGCTTTTAAGCAACAGACACTCTTTTCACTAGCATAATCCCCCACTAGCACACTCATTGGATTTACCATATATGGATACACAAATTACATGCATTCTCATTCAATTCTCGTTTCATTTTAGTCACCTGTAAAACATTGAAATCTTGCATACTTTTGACCAAACTTTTTTGTGCTTGTAAAAAAGTTTTTTTGCAATTACCGCCCTATAATTGCTAATATAGTAGAGTAGAACTTTTATAGAGAGAAGGAAAATTATGCACAATGGAATTCGAATGACAACTTTAGTAAAAAGGGCTATGTTGATTTGCGCGGGGATATTATTTACATACGAAGCAACTTTAGGATCAACACATAATGCTCTAGCAAGTACAGAGGATGAAACAAAATCTGTTCAACTTGTAAGTGAAATTCAATCATCTCTTGCACCGAAAGAAGCTCCAAAACAATATAACGGGCAAGTTAGAAAAGTCGCTTACTTAACATTTGATGATGGTCCTGGAAAATACACAGCCGAGCTTTTAGATATGTTAAAGAAAGAAAATGCAAAAGCAACATTCTTCCTAATCGGTTCAAATGTAAAAGCATTCCCGGAACTTGTAAAACGTGAAGATGCTGAAGGCCACTATGTTGGGATGCACAGTATGACTCATAACTACAAGAAACTTTACACTGAAGGTCATTACGTAGATGAAATGAAAGAAGATCAAGGCTTAATCGCTGGCGTTCTAGGTAAATCACCAGTATTAACTCGCCCATCTTACGGCTCAATGCCAGGGTTAAACGAAGCACTTCGCAACAAAGTTGTCGAAAATGGATTAAAAGTTTGGGATTGGACAATTGATTCTTTAGACTGGACATACAACAAAATGCCTGTTGATGCTGCATCAGCTAAAATTGTACAAAACGTTGTAAATGGAGCTGACAAGCCAACAGAAGTTATTCTAATGCACGATATTCATCCACAATCCGTTAAAGCAGTACCTGGAATTATTAAAGGACTGAAAGAAAAAGGATATGAATTAGAAAGTTATAATGAGAACGAACACTTCCCATTAAACTTCTGGCATGATAATCGTATGTAATGTGAAAGACTCTATTTCCTCTAGTAGGTTATTGAGTCTTTTTTTCGTATTGGGCATTACTTCTCTTATATTCGATTCCCCCTTCTTCCTTTATATCAATGGGATATAAAAACCACATTAATTTAACTAAAAAACAAAACATGTTATTCTAAAAACGACTAGTACGAAATTAAAACATATATATCAAAATACAGTAAGAAATTATGGATTGAATATACAAATTCAATCCTATTTTTATATTATCAACACTTTAGCACATATTACTCTTAAGGAGTGATGTGTATATGGATTTCTTTTCAACCGAATATTTGTCTGCCCTACTTGCCATCATTGTAATTGATTTAGTGTTAGCTGGGGATAATGCCATTGTAATTGGATTAGCAGCAAGGCGATTACCGAAAGATCAGCAAAAGAAAGTGATTATATGGGGTACTATCGGGGCAATCGCGATTAGAGCCCTCGCTACCTTAATTGTCGTTTGGTTATTAAAAATACCAGGACTACTTCTAATTGGTGGTGTACTCCTAATATGGATTGCATACAAGTTAATTGCTGAAGGCAAAGATCATGATATTAAAGCAGAAGAAGGATTTTGGTCTGCTATTAAAACCATTATCATTGCTGATGCATTAATGGGTATTGATAATGTGCTCGCTGTTGCAGGAGCTGCGCATGGTAATTTTTCTTTAGTCATCATCGGACTATTAGTATCCATTCCAGTCGTAGTATGGGGTAGTACATTAATTTTAAAATGGGTGGACCGATTCCCTGTCATCATTACAATTGGAGCAGCTGTTTTAGCTTATACTGCCGCGAAAATGATTGTAGATGAGAAATGGTTCGCTGGATTTTTCGAAAGTAACCCTTTCATAAAATGGGCCTTTATCATTATTATCATTGCCGGTGTAGTATTCTTTGGAAAAATGAAACAAAAAAAGAAAGATGTTTCTATATCATAACAACGTTATATGTACAAACAAAAGCGCTACTCATAGGAGTAGCGCTCTTTAATATTTATTTCGTTTCTCCGTCTTCAGTCGTCTTTACCTTCGTTTTATTTTTATCACGATGGTTATAGTTGTACTTCGAACGATCTACCGGTGTAAATCCTTCCGGTGTATAGAATCGTAATAAGTCACCGTTTACGACTTGGTCAGAGTATTTCAGTGATTTTTGAACCATTTGTTCATTTTGTTTTACTTCGTCTGTTAATTCAACAGGGTTACCAGTCGCTGTATCATAGTATTTGCCGTTCAGTGCAGTAACCGTTGGACTTACGAAGTTACCGTTACGGAATGGAACAACTTGTTTATGCTCTGGTGATAATAAATCTGATCCAAACTGGACATAATTTTTCGTATCTGTACCTAGTAAGTGTAATAGTGTCGGAAGAACATCAATTTCTCCGCCGTATTGATGTTGTACGCCACCCTTCATTCCTGGAACACGAATGATTAATGGTACACGTTGCAGTTGTGCATTTTCAAATGAGTTCATTTCTTTACCCATTATTTGAGACATTGCTGCGCCATGATTATCAGAAATACCGTAATGATCACCGTACATAACGATAATTGAGTTATCGTATAAACCAGATTGTTTCAAGTAATCCAAGAATCCTTTTACAGACTCATCTAAATAACGTGCTGTTTGGAAATACGTGTCTACTGATGAATCGCCTGTTTTAGCTGGTTCAATCGTCGCTTCCTCTTTATCAATCGGATAAGGGAAATGGTTTGATAACGTAATGAACTTCGTATAGAACGGTTGTTTCAATGTTTGTAATAATGGAATGGATTCGTTAAAGAACGGTTTATCTTTTAATCCATAGTTTACTACATCTTTTTCGTTCATATCGTAGTATGACGCATCAAAGAATTTATTAAAACCAAATGATTTATAAATCTCGTCACGGTTCCAGAATGTTTTATAGTTACCGTGGAACACTGCTGATGTGTATCCTTGTTGACCTAAAATAGCTGGTGCTGATTGAAACGTGTTATGAGCTTTATTTGTAAAAACAGATCCTTGTGGTAATCCAAACATTGAGTTTTCTAGTATGAACTCCGCATCAGATGTTTTACCTTGTCCTGTTTGATGGAAGAAGTTATCAAAGTATAACGTATTCGCATCTTTTGTAAATGAATTTAAGAACGGTGTAACTTCTTGCCCATTTAATTTATAATCGATTAAAAAGTTTTGGAATGATTCTAAATGAATATAAATTACGTTCATTCCTTTTCCTTTACCAAAGTACTCAGGATTTGGACTTGCATATGTTGATGTAAGATAATTTCTAACCTCAGTCATATTATCTCCATCAGCTAACGCTCGTTCTGTTGATGCTTTCGCACTTTGAATGCCATCATAAATCGTATAGTTGTATGCCCCTAAATATTTCACAATATAATTACGGTCAAATGTTCTTGTTAATAATTCAGGACGATCCGATTCTGCAAGACCTAAGTTAATGCTGAATAATAAAATACCTGCTACAAATACTAGTGATAATTTATGCTTCGCAACACGGATAGGTTTTGGACTTGCAAATTTTGTTGCGACTAAAACAATTAAAATGATTGTATCTAAGAAATATAGTGGATCATATGCGTGTAGTAATGCAAAAATACTACCACCTAAATCTCCAAAGTTATTCGTTTGTGTTAATGTCGGGAACGTAATAAAGTCGCTGAAAAAGCGATAATATACTACGTTTGCGTATAAAAGTATAGACATTAACAAATTAATAACAATTAACCAAATGTAAGCACGTTTCCCCTTTGCAAATAATGCGAGCCCTAAAAATAGAACTGCTGAGCTTAACGGGTTGAAAAACAGTAAAAACTTTTGGATTGTGTTGGATATCCCTAAATTAAATTCTGTCACATATGCTGCGTATGTTTTTAACCAGAATAAAACAACGGCAAACACAAAAAATCCAAAGTGATTGCTTAACACACTTTTGCTCTTTAATAAGAACTTTTTCATCTCTCCACCTCTTTTGATCATCCAAGGCTTATTTTGATATAAGTCTGTCTCTCTATTCAATTTTTAATCTCCAAATAGATTTTATTTATTTTACTATATGAAGAATATTAGTAATTATAATTTGAAGCTATTATTTATTCAACTATTTCTTTACAAATATTTTGACCTTGGTTTCTATTTAACAAAATAATTTTGTAACATTTTCTGTTTTCTCCCAAGTCTCATCCACTAATTATGACTCCACATACTATAAACCTTTATTCACTGCTTCGCAAATAAATATGTCTCCAATTCTGGAACATTAATGTAATATAATGAAATTCACAATAGAAAGCATGTGTTTTTTTCGATGTATTTTACATCGCTTCATGCATTTCAAGTTTATTCATGATGCAGCCATTTCTATAGTTGCAACATCAACAGGTCTTCCCTCACCTAAAGTTATTTCTGTATAATTATTCACAATTCATAAAAACACTTATTAGAAAAAAAACCTCGCTCTCATAACGAGAGCGAGGTTTTTCATCATTTATTATTGACCTTTGTACATTGCATCTACTTGTTTTTGAAGTTCTTCATTTTCTAAGAACTCATCGTAAGTAGCCTCTTTATCAATTACACCGTTTGGCGTTACTTCGATAATGCGGTTTGCAATTGTTTGTACGAACTGATGGTCATGAGATGTGAATAACATTGTACCTTTAAATGCGATTAAACCGTTGTTTAATGCAGTGATAGACTCAAGGTCTAAGTGGTTCGTTGGATCGTCAAGTGTGATTACGTTCGCACCACTTAACATCATTTTAGATAGCATACAACGAACTTTTTCGCCTCCAGATAATACAGAAACTTTCTTCTTAACTTCTTCACCTGAGAATAACATACGGCCTAAGAAACCACGTAAGAAGCTTTCTGACTCATCTTGTGGAGAGAATTGGCGCAACCAATCAACTAAGTTGGAGTCACTGTTCTCAAAGTATTTAGAGTTATCTCTTGGGAAGTAAGATTGAGATGTTGTAACGCCCCATTTGAATGAACCGCTATCTGGCTCCATTTCACCCATAAGGATTTTAAATAATGTTGTCATCGCAATATCGTTACGACCGATAAATGCAACTTTATCACCTTTATTTAAAGTGAAGTACACATTATCTAACACTTTTTCACCATCAATTGTTTTAGAAAGACCTTCAACAGTTAATAAGTCATTTCCTATTTCACGCTCAGGTGTAAAGCCAACAAATGGATAACGACGTGATGATGGTCTAATATCATCTAATGTAATTTTATCTAATAATTTTTTACGAGAAGTTGCTTGTTTCGCTTTAGATGCGTTTGAGCTAAAGCGTGCAATGAAGTTTTGTAACTCTTTTACTTTCTCTTCTTTTTTCTTATTAGCATCTTGTGTTAATTTTAAAGCTAATTGGCTTGACTCATACCAGAAGTCATAGTTACCAACATAAAGTTGAATTTTACCGAAATCAAGATCAGCCATGTGCGTACAAACTTTATTTAAGAAGTGACGATCATGGGATACAACGATTACTGTATTTTCAAAGTTCATTAAGAAGTTTTCTAACCATTGAATCGCTTTTAAGTCCAAGTGGTTGGTAGGCTCATCTAGTAATAGAATGTCAGGTTTACCGAATAATGCTTGAGCAAGTAATACTTTTACTTTCTCTGCCCCAGTTAATTCTGACAATTTCTTATCATGAACATCTTCACCAATACCTAAACCTTTAAGAAGGATTGCAGCTTCTGATTCTGCTTCCCAACCGTTAAGCTCAGCGAACTCACCTTCAAGTTCAGCAGCACGCATACCATCTTCATCACTAAAATCTTCTTTCATGTAAATGGCATTTTTCTCTTGCATAACTTTATAAAGTTGCGTGTGACCCATAATTACTGTTTCTAATACTGGGAACTCTTCATATTCGAAGTGGTTCTGTTTTAATACTGCTAGACGCTCACCTGGCGTAATATGTATGTCACCTGTTGATGCTTCAATTTCTCCAGATAAAATCTTTAGAAATGTCGATTTACCAGCACCGTTTGCTCCGATTAAACCGTAGCAGTTACCTGGCGTGAATTTTATGTTAACATCTTCAAATAATTTGCGATCCGCGAAACGCAAACTAACGTTACTTACTGTAATCATTTGTGTCCTCCTACTAATACCGCTTATTTCAGCGTTTTCTCACCGATTGTCTTAAAAAATCGCATATTACGACTCAATTATTGTAGACTATAGCTATTATATAGTAGAAGATGGATGAATAGCAACGGTTGATTGCTATTCATCCCTTTTCTACCTTGAATAAAATGTATGTTTTTAACGAAACAATATTATATAGAAGCAAATTTCATAATGAATAGAGATATGAAAGATGAAGAATTTGCAAAATATAAAGATGTGATAGATAAATTTATTAAATAAGAAGAATCCCCTTATAAAAGGGGATTCTTTTATTGTCTTTTGCTTAATTTCTTCGTATAATTCTTCATTTTATTCGTTAACCCTATTAAAGCAGGTAACAATATTGGCATCACAATGATAGCTAATAGTAACAGTGCAACACCAACAACGGATGCTACTTGTATAAGTGTCAATACACCTGAAGGGATTAATGCAGCAAATGTACCACCTAAAATAAGTGCCGCCGATAATACGACTCCTCCTATGTGACGAGAGGCATTTACAATTTTCGTTGCTGGTTCTCCCTCTAACTCATTGTAACGCATCATTACGAAAATGCTATAATCCACACCTAAAGCGACAATCATAATAAAACTAAAGAATGGTACATTCCAGCTTAATGACTCTACGTTTAATAAGTGTGCACTAATTTGTTCACTTATACCAAGTGATGCAAAATAAGCTAATATTAAAGATCCAATAATAAAGATTGTATTTAAAAATGACCGTGTAATAACGAGTAATACAATCGCAATTCCAATTAACATAATCGTAGCTGTACGTAAGAAGTCTTGACCTGTTACTTCTTTTAAATCAACGTTTCTAGCAGTTGTACCGCCGATCGCTTTTTTGGCTGATTTTAATTCTGTACCATTTAACGTACCGTCTATCGTTTTATTAATATCTTCAATGATTGGCATCGCTTCTTTTGAATACGGATTTACGTCTAAAATGATTGTCATTTTAGCAGTCTTTCTATCATGTGACATATACGTATTCAATGCTTTTTGGAAATCTTCTCCGTCTAAAACTTCTTTTGGAATATAAAATTTCTCAGAGCTTTTTGATTCATTCAGTTCTCCTAAATATTTCTGAGCATCCCCTAGTCCGTTACTTACCTTTTCAAGCCCTTCTGTACTTTTAGATAATCCTGATTGTAATTGCCCCATCTGTTCTTGCAAGTCTTTCAGCCCGGTTAATAACTGGCCTTGCCCATCATTTATTTTTGTTAATCCGGTTTGTAACTCAGATGACTTGTTCGCGATTTGTTTTGAACCTGAAGCACCTTCATCTAATCCATTTTTAAGATCAGCTGCTCCTTTTTGTAATTTAGTAACTCCATTATTCATTTCTTTTAAGCCGTTATCCACTTTCAATAACGATTGATTTGCTTCTTTAAATGAGCCCATCGCTGCTTTATGCTGCGTTGCTAATTGATTTAATTCATTGGAAAGCACGCCTAATTGCTTTTGAGCCTCTTTAGCAATTCCTATCGTTTGCTGTATGTTCGGATCATTTGCTAATTCTGGTTTCGTTTGAATGAAATTGGTCATTAGCATTTCAATTTGTTCATAGCCTTTTTTCGCACCATCAATGGCTTGAGAAATACTTCCGAAGTATTGATCGTAAGAACTTAAACCTTTTTCTAACTGCGAATAACCAGCATGAAGTTGTGAAGTTGCATTAGATAAAACATTTATATTTTCATTTACTGAAGTTAATCCACTCTCAATTTGCTGCGCACCTTGTGCTCCGTCATTTATACCATTTGATAGTTGATGTAAAGCTGTTCCTAATGCTGTTACACCATTTTTCGCTTCGTTTGTTCCATCAATTAACTTTTGAACGTTTGCAAGACTATTTGAGTCTTTACTACCCATTTTATCTTTCGCAGTAGTTAATCCATCATTAATTTCCTTTATACCACCATTAGCATCTCCTAAACCTGTATTTAGTTCTCCCGCTTGTTTATTTATATATAGTTCTTTTATCCTTTCACCAGTTGGACGCGTCGGTGAATATACTTCTGAAACACCTTTCACTTTCAAAATCTTATCAGTTAGTTCATCTAAAGTTTGAAGAGAACTCGCCTCGTCTAACTTGTTATCCGATTGAATGACTAACGTACTTGGTGAAGAAAAACCAGGTGGGAAATGGTCTTCTATTACGTTAATCCCCATCTTTGATTCGTACTTATTGTCTACTTCAAATAAGTCATTGTAATTAAGTGTACTAGAATATTTTAATACGAAAGGAATCGATATCACGCATACAATAATTAAAGCTACAAATGGTCTTGCTACTGAGTTTTTCGCAAAGAATCCCCATAATCGACTGTCTTCATGACCTTTAAATGTTTTAACTGGATAAAACATTCCTTTTCCTAAAAGCACCATGAAAAACGGATTTAAAGTGGTTAAAACGAGTAGTAATACTAAAACACCAATTGCTACCGCTGAAGTAGATTGATATAATTTAAAACTTGCTAAAGCAAGAGATGCAAAACCAATTAGCACCGCAATCCCACTATACAATACGGTTTTACCTGCCGATTTAAATGTTTCTTTCGTAGCTAAAAATGCGGTTTCTTGTTTACTTAATTCTTCTTTAAATCTCGTAAATAATAAAATGTTATAGTCTGTTCCCACTCCAAACAGAACGACAACTACAAAGACTTGCGTAAAGTTTGAAAATGGAAAATTAAATTGATCTACAAGATGAGCAATAATCCCCATTGAAACTAAGTACGATACACCAACTGTAAGAAGAGAAATAATCGGAACAACAGGTGAACGGAATACAATGATTAATACTATAAGAATGAAAATGATTGAAATAACTTCAGTCGTTTTCACTCCCTCTTGAGAGGATTTAAGAAAATCACCCGCTATTAAGTCACTTCCTGTTAAGTACGTTTTTACCCCTTTTGTTTGTACTTTTTTATGAAGATTATTTGTAACTTTTGATATTTCACCATGCTTTTTATCTATGGATATTTGCGTTAAAATAGTCGTATTATCTTTAGAAACTAATTGTTTTTCCAAGTCTTTATTATCTAAATGTGAAACAACTTCCTTAATTCCTAATTGCTCTTTTTCATTTTGTAAAGCATTGATTGTTTTTATTATTTCATCTTTTTGCTCAGTTGTTAAAGCTGCTTTACTTCCACTATTAAAAACAGCTATAACATCATATTTTTCTGTCCCGTCTTTATCCATCTCTCTTATCATTTTGTCAGCGATACTACTTTGCTCTGTATTAGGAATCGTAATATGCCCTTTCTCTTTCACTAATTTATCCATATTAGGCATCGTTACGATCATTGTAATAGTAATAACTATCCATAATAGAAAAGATAAACTTCTCCAATTTTTCAGCTTACTCATATTAATCATCTCCCGTTTTGAAAGCTTCACGTTAATTTAGGAATGAATATTCATTCCTATTATTTCGAAACTATTTTTAGGAATGAACGTTCATTCCTATCATTCTATTAATTTATTTTATAAACTCTATTAAACTACTCTTCCCGGAATGAATGTTCATTCCCTTAGTTGCACAAATATCCTCTCCTACTTTCATTTTTTAAATCTATTTAGGAATGAATATTCATTCCTGTTCTTATAAAGCTATAGAATCAAATGATTCTAATAGCATTCCAAGAGCTTTCTTCCAATTCTTTTACTAACTCTTTCGAGTATTCTAATTGCCCTGTTGCAATTACTTTCGTTAATTTTTCTAACGGTTGATATACAATAATAATTAAAGCAACTGGAGGCAATGGACGAAGAAAACCTTTTGCGATTCCATCTTCAATAATATTCATAAAGAAGCCTATAAAATCGTCAAATATTTTCTTACTCTGTTCGTCAAGAAAATAACTATCGCAGTGAGAATTTGTAAATAAAAAAGCATCTACATTGTTTCTCGCAAATTCAAATAAACGGTTATACGTATGACTAAACTGTTCACGAATATTTGCTTCAACAGGAAAATCCGTTTTTATCATTTCAGAAAGCTGTAACATACTTTTTGAAAATAATGAGTTAACAAGTGCCTCTTTATTTGCAAAATAGCGATAAATAGTACCCGCACCGACATTTGCTTTCTCAGCGATCATTGGAATTGTCGTACCATCGTAACCACGCTCTGCAAAAAGTTGCATCGCAGCATCAAAAATATCCTCTTGTTTGTTTTTAGCCATTTTTTCCACCTCTATTTTCAGGAATGAAAATTCATTCCGTTTTTAATTATAAATTACAGGGACTAAAAGTCAAGTGCGTAACTACGTATAGTTGCAATTTTAATCCCTTGTTTGTGAATCAATTTATATCAGCGGTTTTTAGAATATATCGATTTACCGACAAAAACGAGAACGAAAGAGAAAGCCGTCCAAAATTTTGTTTGGGACAGCCCATTTCCTATTTAAATCTTAAAAGAAATCATAAATAAATGCTTTACGTGCTGGAACTATATTTTCAAATGCTTGTATTTCCTCTTCGCTTCCGCTAATGAATTCTAGTTCATTAAGTTCTAACGGACGTTTGTATCCAAACATTATTGTAGATAATGCATTTATATCCAGCTTAATTCCTTTATCTATTGTTTCCTCTTTCATAATTGTTATTTCATGATTCGCAAGCCTTACTGATACGTTATTCCACGGTGCAAACGAATCTGTAATATGTAAAATCACTTCTTGCTGTACATTGTTCCAATTTAATTCATATTGTTTTAGGAACTGCTCTACATCTACAATTCTTCCCATAAAATACGGCTTTATTTCTGCCTTTACTCGCGGCTCTTGTAGTGTATATAATAACGGTTCGTTTTCACTTATAGTCATTTCAAGTTCTTTAATCATAGAATCATGCTGACAAATAAAGTTCCACAGACCATTTCGCGCTTCATTATGCAGTGGAACAAATTCTTCTACTGTCATTTTGCTGTTTTCAATTTTATATAGCATGTAGCCAGCTGCCCTTTTATTTTCATCGTAATAAATCGCTAATGTTAAATCATCATATACAGCTTGTAACCACCATTTTTCATCGCGAACTAGCATACCGGAAAAACGTTTTGCAAATGTTTCATAAAGTTTCTCGACCTCTTCAGAGTGAT
Organism: Bacillus sp. HY001; assembly: GCF_007558965.1. Taxonomy (NCBI): domain Bacteria; kingdom Bacillati; phylum Bacillota; class Bacilli; order Caryophanales; family Bacillaceae; genus Bacillus; species Bacillus sp. HY001. The sequence goes on from NZ_VLTE01000004.1 coordinate 125,204, forward strand.
TTTCTTTATTGAATCGTTTCACAGTACCGTTTACTTGTTTTTTCATCACTAAATCGCTCTTTGTCATTTGACATACAAGGAGGTTCGCACAAAGTTCCCATCCATATTTACGGTAAAACGAAACGGCAAATGGATGTAGCATCGATACTGTATATCCATCTTTTTTCATCGTTTGTAGTGAGTGTTGAAGCAATTCTTTTACATACCCGCTTCTTCTATACTCTGGATACGTCGCTACCCCTGCAACGCCACCCATTTTAAATTTTTCTTTGCCTATGTATATATGAAACGGAATGAGATGCAGTTTTGCTGCTAAATCTTCCCCTTCCATAATACCGTATATTTCATGACTTTCTTTCATCTTTGTAAGTTGCTGCTGCAATCGTTCCTCTTCAACTTTATATTGAAAAGCGTATTCTGATAAGCGTATTGCTTCTTTGAATTTATCTTCTTTTAATCGTATAACGTTCATATACTTCTGCTACTAAAAATATAGACAAATGTATATCCTTAGAGTATTCCTGCTTCTACGTGCCCTGCCTCGCTAATCACTTGCTACTACAGTTTGCTGTGACACCCCACAGGCGTAAATTCCGATGTAGCCCACCGTACATATATACAATCTATTTACGTTAGTATTGTATATTCTTTTGCTTGTAAAAGGTTGATCGCTGCGTTCAAATCTCTATCCATTACATTGCCACATTCACATGTATATACTCGGTCAGATAGCTTTAAATCCGCTTTCTTTTGACTGCAACATGAGCATAACTTTGACGATGGATAAAACCGGTCTACTTGACGTAATTCAATTCCATATTCCTCGCATTTCGTCAAAAGCCACGTTTGAAAAGCAAAAAAAGACTGCTTGGCAATTGTTTTAGATAAATGTTTATTCTTCATCATACCTTTCACATTCAAATCTTCTACTGTAATAAACGTTGGCTTGGTTTTCACCACATTCGTTACAATAGACTTTACATACTCTATTCGAATATTCGCTAATCGAGCATGCAACTTTTGCACTCTAAGAACATTT
>NZ_VLTE01000408.1:0-299 GCF_007558965.1 Bacillus sp. HY001
CAAACTTTATCGAATTCTTATGGCCGTCGTAAACAAATGCTTTGTGGTGTTCATTTTAACTTTGAATTTGGCGATGAGTTAATTCAGGCTTTATTTAATGCGCAATCGGAGATTAAGGATTACCAGCATTTTAAAACAGAGATGTATCTAAAAGCCACAAGAAACTATTTACACCATCGATGGTTATTCACTTATTTTTATGGATCTTCTCCTAGTAGTGAAAAGAATTTTTTTGAAGAAGATTCGTTGAAAGAGGTAGTAAGAAGCATTAGAAGCAGTAAATATGGTTATACCAATTC
>NZ_VLTE01000409.1:0-343 GCF_007558965.1 Bacillus sp. HY001
CTCCTATGGAAGAATGCTATGAAATAAACATGGAGGTAGCAGAACTAAACAAAGAATTATCTATTACTATGTTAGAGCAAGATTGGAATAAAGATTCCCTTATTCATTCCGCGGTTCCTGACGAAACGGAGCCACTGTTAGAAGAATTCCCACCTGTTGGAATTCCCAATACTATGATAGGAACTGCAGAAACAATTATAGAATCTACTTCAATTCCCGTTACAATAACAGAGCCAGAAGAAACTCATGTAGAAATCAACACGGTTCCAATTGAAGAAACGCTTAATCATATCGAAGAAAACAAGCTAGATGAAGATGTAGCAAAAGTTTACGAATCTATTAG
>NZ_VLTE01000410.1:0-360 GCF_007558965.1 Bacillus sp. HY001
ATACGTGTAAAACGGTTAGATAAAGGAGTCATTGGAGAAAACTTCTTTCGAAATACTTGTAAAAACAATTCCTTTAAGAATTGTACAGTCTGTGCATTAAATCGTTCGTTCAGACCTTGACTAGATAATTGGATTCCCGTAGCTCTAGTTAGTTTCGCACATAAACTAACTAGGGATTCTGTCCCAATTGCTTGGCTGAGAAACACGCATAATGAAACGAGGTCTTGTGCTCTACACTTTCGTTTTCGTCGAATCATTCCAGTTTTAACTGCTAGTAGTTGTAAGTGGTGAATCGAAAATTTACTTTTAAATTCTTCACCTAGTAAACGTAACTCTTCTTGTGTAACATCATTAATTTTA
>NZ_VLTE01000411.1:0-307 GCF_007558965.1 Bacillus sp. HY001
CCCGGAATTCAGGTATCACAACTCTACCCGTACATACAGATCCACTAGGATGAACATTAGAATATGGAAATTGATATAATTTCATTCCTTCTTCTAACGCCATATCTTCTTTTACAGCAAAGACAGAGATATTCGTAACTCGTTTTTGGTACACCGTATAACGAAATAATAGACGTGGAAAGCCTACTTGTTGAAACGGTCGTTCAAAGAAATGAATATCCCACTGAGCCTTTGGTACTTCAATCCAAACAGCTTGTTTATCTCCACTCTTAGATAACACCTCGTGTTTTATACAACCTTTTGGGAG
>NZ_VLTE01000412.1:0-491 GCF_007558965.1 Bacillus sp. HY001
TTTAATAATAATGATGATGCTGCATTCCTGCGCTTTCTAGCAAACGATTATGAATTTATTCTGAAAGAAACTTCTACTCGTAAATACAATTACTTTTTACGTGACAAAGAACGTGATATTGCCTTAATTAGCCTTATTTTAGGTACAGGGCTACGTGTGTCAGAATTAGCAAGTCTTAGCCTATCTAGCGTTAATTTCCGGCAAAAAACAATCAAAGTGATTCGTAAAGGGAATAAAAAATCATCCATACTTGCTACTCAATCCAGTCTAGATGATGTACAAGAGTATTTGAAAGTACGCCAAGAAAGGTATGGTTGTCCCCCAGAAGAAGAAATTATGTTTGTAACAAGGTACCAAGGAAAATACACCCAGCTTTCTGTCCGTGCCATACAAAATTTAGTAGATAAATATACAAGTGCATTTGATGAAAAACGCAGTCCTCATAAACTACGACATACCTATGCTACAAATCATTATAAAGAAAATAAGGA
>NZ_VLTE01000413.1:0-279 GCF_007558965.1 Bacillus sp. HY001
AAGGAACTTGAATAATATAAAGGGAAGTTGTAAAAAGGTGTCGATGGAACAAAATTTTGATTAATTCAATTTGACTCCAATAAAAAGACTGATGAAAGGAGGTCTAGAGCCATTAGTGACTCGAATGAAAAATTTGCTTGAAAGATCTGGACTATGCACATTATTGTCTTTTAAAAAATTTGAGGATATAAAAGAGGGATTTGCGAAAAGTGAAGCTAAGGCCACCAGCTTTTATTAAAAAAATTACTTAGCGCCGTTCACAGACAAGTATGTTGACAT
>NZ_VLTE01000414.1:0-236 GCF_007558965.1 Bacillus sp. HY001
AAAAGTAATCTCTCATTGGGAGTATAGTGATCCACTTGATGAACAACAAATTGGGAAACGTAATTGGTTTAAAAACTATTACGCTAATTTAGGAATAATGATTTTACCGCCTGAGGAAATGCTGCAATCAATGGATAAGGTAATCGGAAAGAAATGTATAGAAGAACTTCAAGAACAATTACCTGAAGTAACAGTTGTTAAAGAAGTAAAGAAGACTGTAGAATCAGTCGAACAAA
>NZ_VLTE01000415.1:0-206 GCF_007558965.1 Bacillus sp. HY001
AAACACCATATAATCGCTATTTTCCAACGTCCACCTATAACGGATAAAGCCAAATCTTTGCTAGTGAAAAAAGTTTTTTCTTTATAATCAATAACCATATATCACCAATTCTTTCTATTAGGGTTTTGTTTATAGTGACAAAAACGTCAGTATTGTCTAGTGAATTATAATATGTAATTATGGAAAAGTAAATTAGAAAACAAAAG